>PANX01000123.1 GCA_002707795.1 Maricaulis sp. | reverse complement strand
CGCATTCACCGCTCCAACCTGATCGGCATGGGCGTGCTGCCGCTGCAGTTCGAGGACGGCCAGTCCTGGGAAGCCCTGGGCATGACCGGCGACGAGATCGTAACGATCAAGGGTGTCGAAGCGCTCGAGCCGCGCGCCGAGATGGACATCGAGATCACCTTCCCGAACGGCGACAAGAAAGTCGCCAAGGCCCGGGCCCGGATCGACACCGAGAACGAGCTCGAATACTTCCGCAATGGCGGCATCCTGCACTACGTGCTGCGCAATCTGGCGCGGGACTAGGCCAATAGTACAAAGCACGCGCTCCATCCTCCCCCTTGATGGGGGAGGTGGGACGCGGCGCAAGCCGCGGGTCGGAGGGGGTGGGAACGAGGTGTTTCCAATTCGCAAGCACAGGGATTCACCCCTTCCGCCCGGCTTCGCCGGGCACCTTCCCCATCAAGGGGAAGGACTGATCGGCTCTCGACGCCGTCACGCCCAAGTGATTGGCGCGCCCGGACCGGGGTGATTATCTAGACAGCATGCGACAGCTGGTGTCCCTCTTCCTTGCCCTGGCCACTGCCGGGCCTGCCCTGGCCGGCGAACCGGATACGCGCGAGACCGCGTGCTGGTCGGAACGGCCGGTGCTTGTGGAACTCTTCACCAGCCAGGGCTGCCCGCTCTGCCCCGACGCCAACCGCTATCTGGGCGAACTCGACCGCCACGAAAACGTCTTCACCCTCGCTTTCGCCGTGTCCTACTGGGACATGTATGGCTGGACCGACACCTATGCGCGGCCGGAATATGTCCAGCGCCAGCGCATGTATCTGCCCAATCTCGATGTCAGCCGCCTCTACACGCCACAATTCGTGATCGACGGCATCACCGACGCACCGGGCTGGAACCGCGACAAGGTTTCCGGTGCCGTGAATGAACGCCTCTGCGCCATGCCGGACAGCCCGGTCATCCGCCTCGAAGACGGTCCGTTCGGTTCCTTCATGGTACATCTGGACGGCGAAGCGCCGGAAGAAGAGCTCGATGTCTGGCTGGTCGCCTACGCGCCGGGCTGGGCGATGGTCGAGATCGGCGCCGGCGAGAATGAGGGCCTCGACATGCCGCACTACAACATGGTCAAGAGCCTGACCTATCTGGGCTCATGGTCCGGCGGCGAAGCCACCTTCATGGGCGAGAGCTTCCGCCGTTTCGGCACGGTCGCCATCGTGCAGGGCACGGGCGGCGGCCCGATCTACGGCTACGCCCACGCCGAACCGGAAGACGAGGACGGCCGGCAGCACTAGAGGGACATGTACCTGTGGTACGTGTCCCTAATCCTAGCGCGGTGCGCGCTTTGCCAGGATGCGCTGCAACGTCCGGCGGTGCATGTTCAGGCGGCGGGCAGTTTCCGAGACATTGTGATCGCACAGTTCGAAAACGCGCTGGATATGCTCCCAGCGCACCCGGTCGGCCGACATCGGGTTCTCCGGCGGTTCCGGCTTGTCTTCCGGGTGGGCCAGCAGCGCCTTGATGATGTCGTCGGCATCGGCCGGCTTGGACAGATAGTCGACCGCGCCCGCCTTCACCGCAGCCACCGCCGTCGCGATATTGCCGTAGCCGGTCAGCATGACGACGCGGCAGTCGGGCCGCGAGGCGTGCAGCGATTTCACGACATCCAGGCCGTCACCGTCCTGCAGGCGCAGATCGAGAACCGCGAAGGCGGGCGGGTTGTTGCGCGCGACTTCCTTGGCCTCATCCACGGATCCAACGGCGGACACAATGAAACCCCGGCCCGTCATGGCGCGGCCCAGCCGTGTCCGGAAAGGCGCATCATCATCGAGAATGAGCAGGGATTTGTCTTCGGGAAGCTGGTATTCGATCTCGCTCACACGTCCGTCCTCGTCATTATTCCGGTGTGCAGAACCTTCACTAGCCCAGAGCGGGCGGGGCCTCCACCTCTTTGCGCGGCCAGCGGATCGAGACCACTGCGCCGCCCTGGGGGCCGGCATTGTCGAAACGCACCACACCGCCGGAGTTTTCAATCATCGTCTTGGCGATGAAAACCCCCAGCCCCAGCCCTCCCTGTCCGGGCGTTCCCGAACGGGTCGTGGTGTAGGGCTCGCCAATCCGGGACAGGATTTCCGGTGAGAAGCCGGGGCCGTCATCGATCACGCGGATATAGACATTGCCCGGATCCCAGCGCCCCTCGACGGTGACGCGTGTATCGGCGAAATCGACGGCGTTCTCGATGAAATTGCCGATACCGTAGAGGATTTCCGGCATGCGACGCAGGACGGGCGGCTCGGACCCCTGTCCCTCGGCCAGCTGCACCTCGACCATCGGCCCCAGACCGCGAAGCGGCGCACTCGCCTCCTCCAGCGCGGCCAGGAATTCGAGCCGGTCGTGACGGATGTCGCTCACCGAGCGCTCCTGGCTGAGCCGCTTGAGAATGTCGCGACAACGACGGGCCTGGGCGACCATCAGCTCGGCATCCTCGCGAAGAAGCTCATTGTCCTTGAGATCGCGCAGCATTTCCTTGGCCGTCAGCTGGATCGTGGCCAGCGGCGTGCCCAGTTCGTGGGCGGCCGCGGCGGCCAGCGCGCCCAGAGCCGACAGGCGCTGTTCCCGCGAGAGCACGCTCTGCGTAGCCGCCAGCGCCGTGGCCATGCGCTTGCCTTCCTGGCTGACGCGCCAGGAATAGATCGCCGTGAAGGCAATCGAAATGAAAATCGCCGACCACAGGCCCAGCACGTAGACGCCGGGCAGATGGATCTGCTCGCCGGCGAACCAGGGCAGCGGCAGGCTCCACAGCCACATGGCGCCGGTGCCGGCCATCGCCAGGGCGCCCACGCCGATCGACCAGCGCGGCGGCAGTGCGGCGACCGAGATCATCACCGGCGCGACAAGCATGATGACAAAGGGGTTCCACAACCCGCCGGTCAGCATCAGCAGGACGCACAGCTGGACCACGTCATAGCCCAGCTGGGCAAAGGCCTCCCAGTCGCGGGCAAAGCGTTGCGGCGGCACCGAGAGGGTCAGCCAGGTATTGATCCAGGCACTGGCCAGGATCACACCGAGACAGAAGCCGATCGGCAGTTCGAAACCGATCACGAAGTGAACGAGGAGAACCGTCAGGGTCTGGCCGGCAACCGCCAGCCAGCGCAGCATCACCAGCGTGCGCAGGCGCAAGCGTCCGAAAACCGGGGTCAGCTGGGCGTCACCGCCATATGGATCCCAATCGGTATCGACCATTCAGACCTCCCCCAGCAGCGGGCTGGCATGGACAGACGGGGCAAGCGCGCTTACCTTCGCATCTGCAACATTCCCTTCCGGCGAGGCTTATCATGCTTCGTCCGAGTCCGGATAGACACCGACACCGGACCCACAGATGGAGCGTCCATGCCGCGTCCCGTGATCTGGCTGCTGATTGCCGCCCCGGCCACGCTGATGATCGTGTTCTTCATTCTGGTCCTCACCCGGCCGGGCGCCGAAGCGCCGCGCCAGGCGGGTGTGCGCATCAGCGGCGAGGCGAATATCGGCGGCCCCTTCACCCTGGTCGACCAGACGGGGGCGACGGTGACCGAGGCCGATTTCCGCGGCAAGGCCATGCTGATCTATTTCGGCTACACCTACTGCCCCGATATCTGCCCGTTCTCGCTGCAGGTCATGGCCGCAGCGCTGGACCAGATGGAGCCGGAAGAGCGCGAACGGATCCAGCCGGTGCTGATCACCGTCGATCCGGAACGCGACACGGTCGAACAGCTCGCCCGGTACGTGACATCGCCAGCCTTCCCGGACGGGCTGATCGGCCTGACCGGAACAGAGGACCAGATCGCCGAGGTCACCGCCGCCTACCGGGTCGTCTACCGGCGCGCCGGCGAGGGCGACGATTATCTTATGGACCACTCGTCCATCGTTTACCTGATGAATTCCGAAGGGGAATTCGTCGATGTGTTCACCCATGGCACCGACCCCGCCGCAATGGCGTCGCGGCTGCAAGACTTCCTTGAGGAAGAGGGCGCATAGTCCCCGGTCCTGAGGGGGCCGCAACACCGCGCCTGAGGAGACGCCATGCTGTACTCCATGTATGAATTCAACCGCATCGCCATCACGCCATGGCGGGCCGCCGCCAATGCCACGCGCCGCACGCTGCGCGCGCCCTGGAACCCGGTCGGCGAGACCATGGCCGGGCGCACGATCGCGGCCGCAGCCGAGCTGTTCGAGAGCGTCACGCGCCGCTACGCCAAGCCGGAATGGATGATCGACAGCACGCAGATCAATGAACGCTGTGTCGGGGTGTCCGAAGAGGTCGTCTGGTCGAAACCCTGGTGCGACCTGCTGCATTTCGAGCGCGACCATGATGCGCTTCTTGCCGCGCGCGGGACTGACACACCTGATCCCAAAGTGCTCTTTATCGCACCCATGTCGGGCCATTACGCGACCCTTCTGCGTGGCACTGTGGAAGCATTCCTGCCCGATCACGAGGTCTACATCACCGATTGGGCGGATGCCCGAACGGTACCGGTGATCGAAGGCCGTTTCGATCTCGACGACTTCGTTGCCTATGTCCGCGAAATGATCGCGCTGCTCGGACCCGATGTGCATGTCGTTGCGGTCTGCCAGCCCGGCCCGCCGACACTCGGCGCCGTTTCGCTGATGGCCCAGGATGATGATCCGGCCCGTCCGGCCTCGATGACCTTCATGGGATCGCCGATCGATACCCGCCTGTCGCCGACCGTGCCGAACAAGCTGGCCGAGGAGAAACCTTTCGACTGGTTCGCCGGCAATCTGATCCACACGGTTCCCGCGCCCAATCCCGGCGCTTTCCGGCGTGTCTATCCCGGCTTCCTGCAGCTGGCCGGCTTCATGAACATGAATCTCGACCGCCATGTCGACGCGCACTGGAACTTCTTCACCCATCTGGTCGAAGGCGATGGCGACAGCGCCGAGAAACACCGCACCTTCTATGACGAGTATCTGGCGGTGATGGACCTGTCCGAGGAGTTCTACCTGCAGACGATCAGCGACGTGTTCCAGGAACACAAGCTGGCCCGCGGCGAACAGGCGCATCATGGCCGTCTCGTGGATCCGTCGAAGATTGTCGATGTCGCCCTGCTCACGGTGGAAGGCGAGAATGACGACATTTCCGGCATCGGCCAGACCCAGGCGGCGCATACGCTGTGCAGCGGTCTGGAAGAAAGCCTGCGCATGGACTGGATCCAGCCGGATGTCGGCCATTACGGCGTCTTCAACGGCCGCCGCTTCCGCGAGCATATCGCGCCGAAGATGAAGGCCTTCATGCGCGAACAGGGTGCAGCCGCGCTCGCCCGCCGCTGACCCGGTTCCACGCCTGACCGGAACCCGATGCAGACTCTGCCGGACGCGGATCGCTCACGGCTCCGGAGCGTTGAGTCCACCGACCGTCATTCATCGCGTTGTTTGTCGCTCACCGCTCTTTCACAACGGTTGGTCTTTCCTCAATAGCTCCCACCCTTGCGGGCCCATTACCCTTTTCTTTTCGTAGGTTAATGGGAGGGGGCTTTGTACACACCCATTGAAAAGGGGCGCTTGCTGCGCTCGACAATCCTGGCCGGGCTGGCGGTTGCCAGCCTGTCCGGCGCACCCGTCTTCGCTCAGGATGCGGAACAGATTCCCGAACAGGCCGAAGACGATGCCGAACCGGAGACGGGCGATCGCATCGTCGTTACGGGTTCGCGCATCCGCCGCGACGGCTTCAACAGCGAAATCCCGCTCGACGTTTTCACGGCGGACGAGGCGGCGCTTGAGGGCAATGTCGACATCGCCGATTTCCTGCAGTCCGCAACCGTCGCGGCCGGCTCGGCCCAGGTGACCTCGGCGACATCGTCGCAATTCGTCCAGAATGGCGGCACCGGGGTGGAAACCCTGTCCCTGCGTGGGCTCGGGGCCAACCGGACGCTGGTCCTGCTGAACGGGCGCCGCGCCGGTCCGGCCGGTGTGCGCGGCGGCGTTTCAGCCTTCGATCTCAACGTTATCCCGCTGGCCGCCATCGAGCGCGTCGAAGTCCTCAAGGACGGCGCCTCCTCGATCTACGGCTCGGACGCCGTGGCGGGCGTGGTGAACATCATCACCCGCCAGGAAGAAGGCGGGACGGTCGACGGCTTCATCTCGGTGCCGGGGGACGGCGCTGCGGAGCAGTACCGTCTGAGCGGTTCCTATGGCTGGGAATTCGATCGCGGCGGCTTCCGCGTCACGCTGGACGCCTTCCAGCAGCGCGAACTGGCCCAGGGCGATCGCGACTATTTCAGCTGTGGCGAACCCTATGTCTTCAATAATGACGGTTCGCGCGCCGACCTGATCGACCCGCGCACCGGCAGCTATTCGTGCGAGGATCTCTACTGGGGCCATGTCTGGGTCTATGACTACGCGCCCTTCTTCGGCGACGGCACGACCAACCTGCCGCTGCAAAGGCCGCGCCTGATCCAGTATGATTATGACGGCTCGCTGGCCGCCAACGGGCTGACCCCGATCGGCACCAGCCACGCCAACCCGTTCTGGTTCACCGCTCCGACCGACGACTGGTTCCTGGTCGATCCGCGGGTGCCGGAACAGCGCGCCCTGGTCAATTACGACCACCCCTTCCAGGACGAGTCGTCCATGGTGCCGGAGACCGAGCGCTACACGGTCTTCGCCGACGGCCATTTCGATGTCACGGACTCGATCGAGCTCTATGGCGAAGCGCTGCTCAACCGGCGCGAGACCTATGTGAACGCCTACCGCCAGTACTGGATCTACATGTATAATGGCGAGGATCTGTGGGGCGCCTATCCGGATCCGTTCGCGGCCGGCTGGGGCGGCATGAACGAGCTCTCGCCGACCCCCATCACCGACCACAATGACAGCTCGGTCAGCATCGACTACCAGCGCTTCGTTGCCGGTCTGCGCGGCGACACGCTGTTCGGCCTCGACACCTGGAGCTGGGACATGGCCTTCCAGGTCTCACGCTCGGAAGGCGAATACTGGGACCAGCGCATCTATGCCGATGCGATCTATGACCAGTATTACCGCTCCGGCTCCTGCGTCGGCACGCTCACCTCGATCCGCGGTGCGCCGTGTATCGATGTCGACTGGCTCGACCCGGAACTGCTTCGCGGCAATGTGCCCGACGATGTCGCCGAATATGCCTTCGGCGAGGAAACCGGCCGCACGGTCTACGATCAGCGCTCCTTCGAGGCGGTCGCCAGCGGCGAGGTGTTCGACCTGCCGGCAGGCGCCGTCGCGATGGCGCTTGGCGTCCACTATCGCGAGGACGAGATCAACGACACGCCGGGCGAGCTGACCCTGTCCGGCAATGTCTGGAACTCCTCCGTTGCCGGCATCACGGCCGGTTCGGACACGACCGAGGCCATTTTCGGCGAACTCAGCGTGCCGCTGCTGGCGGATTCCCGCTTTGCGGACTCGCTGGAGCTGACCGTCTCCGGCCGCTACACCGATGTCGAAAGCTATGGCTCCGGCGAGACCTACAAGGTCGGTCTGAACTGGGCGATCAATGACGTGGTCCGCCTGCGCGCGACCCATGGCACGTCCTTCCGGACGCCGGCCCTGTTCGAGCTCTATCTTTCGAACCAGACCGGCTTCCTCGGTCAGCGCACGATCGATCCGTGTATCGACTATGCGGCCAACCTGGCCGCCAATGTGATCAGCCAGCGGGTAGCCGACAATTGCGCCGCCGACGGTCTGCCGGACGATATGAGCGGATCCGGCGCCGCGGCCACCATCGTGACCGGTGGCGGGTTCGGCGTTCTCGACGCGGAAACATCCGAAGCGACCAATATCGGCCTTGTCCTGACACCGCGGAACATCAATTTCCGCCTGTCGATCGACTATTACGAGATCGAGGTCAATGACGAGGTTTCACGCCTCGGCGCGCCGGGCATTGTCGGCGGGTGCTACAACTCGGAAGACTTCGCCAACGAGCCGTTGTGCGATCTGTTCACCCGCAATTCGCCGACCGATCCCGGCCCGTACCTGATCAACACGGTCCGCGACAGCTTCATCAATATCAACAGCCAGATAAACCGGGGCGTCGACATCAATGCCGACTATCTCCACCAGTTCGACTTCGGCGATCTGTCGGTCAATCTGAGCGCGGCCTACCAGCTGGAGGACAAGACCGACCTGCTGGGCGGTGTCGTGTACGACGTCAACGGCGAGGGCGGCGATCCCAAACTGGTCGGCGATCACAGCTTCACCTTCGTGCGCAATGACTGGACCGCCTATTGGGGCATGCGCTACGTGGGCCCGACCTCGAACCGGCAGTCCTACGGCAATGCCGCGCAGACCTATGTCGGCCAGCCCGTGAACTACAAGCTGTGGACCGAGACGACGATCTATCACAACGTCTCGCTTCAGCGGACATTCGGTGACTGGTCGGCCCGGGTCGGCGTGTCAAACGTGTTCGACGAACACCCGCCCTCCGTGACTGCCATCTCCGGTGAATACAACACGGTCGGCCGGTCGGCCTTCTACAGCCAGTATGACTGGTTCGGACGGCGCTTCTTCGCCAACATCGTGCGCACCTTCTAGGCCGCACGCCTGATCGAGACTATCGGGGCGGCGGCCATGGCGGCTGCCGCCCCTTTTGCATCCGATGCGACAGGAGGGATACATGCCGCTGATCCGAATGCACGCCGACAATCTGGACGCCCGAAATACCGAGTTTGCCCAGCAACCGCTCTCGCGCCCCGTTTTCCTGAATTCCGTGCCCAAGTCCGGCACGCATCTTCTGCGCAATGTCATGCGCATGTTCGTGCCGGTCGAGCAGCACTACCCCGCCGCCTTTATCCAGCACCCCATCCTCGCCCAGCACCGCAAGGCCTTCGACGCCGGGGCACCGAAACTGAGCTGGGGACACCTGCTGTTTTCCGATCTCTCGGCGATCGCGCTGAAAGGCGTGCGCCACATCCTCCTGGTCCGCGACCCCTATGACTGGGTGATCGCCCGGGCACGTTTTTTCCTGTCCGACACGTTCCAGGCCAATCTGGAACATCTCAAGAAGGATGCGGTCAGCGTCGAGGACATGCTGAACATGATGATTTTCGGCATTCCGGGCAAAGCGCCCACCCTGTCGGAGATCTACACGCACAACGCCGTCTCCTGGCTGGGCACGGGGATCCACCTGGTGCGCTATGAGGAACTGGCGGCACATTGCAGCGCACCTGACACGCTGGACGCTCATGCCTATTTTGCGCGGTTGCTGGACGCGGCCGGGCTTGGAGTCCTGCCAGAAGACTGGCGGGACCGCGTTCGCGTCGGTGCCGATCGCGGCCAGAGCGGCACGGCGCGGGAAAATCTGGCAGGCCGGAGCACGGCGTTTCCCGACACCCTGCCCGACACCCAGAAACGCCTGGTGGACTATGCCGCACCCGGACTTCGGGCTCTGCTGGGCTACGGCAACAGCCCTGTGTGAAATGCAAAAGGGCGCCCGCTTCCGGGCGCCCTTCGCGCTGTTGCCGCCGGCCGCTATTGCGGCGCGTCGGCGCTGAACGTGATCCCCAGCGCATTATAGTCGAACGTGCCGTCCTCGACCTGTTCGGCAATCGTGCCGATGCTGACCGGTTCCGGCGGCGTCACATCGATGGTCAGGCTGCCGCCATTATTGATGAACTGGGTGAGCGCACCGGACAGCTGCGAGAGCAGCGGGCGCGGGATTTCCGGCGGCGCGGACATCATGCCCATGCCGACCATGGCCGCGGTCTGCATCCGCAATTCGTCGGTCGTGATGCCCTGGGCAGCGGCCCCGGCTTCCAGCGCCCGCTCGAGCAGGGACTGATCGACGATGCGAAGGGACATATTGTACAGGATGATCGGTGCCATCATCTCCAGGACGGCATCGGCGTCTTCGGACGGCGCTTCCTTGGCGCCCTCGCCGAAACGTTCGGCCATTTCCGGCAGGGCGGCGTAGTATTCGTCATACCCGCCGAAATCCTGCTCCATTTCCAGGCGGACGCCGTCGCGCAGTTCCAGGTAATTATCGCCGACGGTCTGCATCCGGCCCGTGCTCTCGTCATAGACGGCGCTGGAGGCCATGCTCAGCTCGAGGCTTTCATAGCCCAGCATGCCGATCGCGGTGGCGACCTGGGCGCCGGCTTCCTGCGCCGCGTCCGGAACGATGCGGGCGGAATCGAGCGCGAAATCCCATGTATAGCGGGATCCGGCCTTGTTGATCGTGCCGACCAGATTGTCGAGTGCAAAGCCGACGCCTTCCGCCGACCCTTCGAGCCCGCGCATGGCGAACCGGTCGAACAGGTCCAGCTGCGGCGAGAAGGCACTGCGGTAATACGCGCTCATCACCTCGTCCTCGCCGGCCCCGCTGGCCATGGCTTCCATGAGTTCGGAATAGGCGCTGGACTGGAAACCGGTCACGGACAGCTCGCCCAGACGGAAGGCTACGGGTGCGCCTTCGGACACGGCGTCGACGGAGACATTCATCAGCGCCATCCGGCCCAGCTCGACATCGCCGAAGTCCTGCAGGATGAATTGTTCAACGGAAATGTCGAACGGGCCTTCGCCGTCATCGCCCTGCGCACCGAAACCCTCAAAACCCAGGGACTCGAAGCGATAGGCCGACCAGTCGGGATCGAAATCGTCCTGCCCCGACAGCAAGCGCGCCAGATCGGCCGCCATCACCGCATTGGGGCCGTCAACGGCAATCCGGGAAATCTCGACCCGGCCGCCATCGGCATCGATCATCGACAGCCCTTCGACCGCGAAGGCGTCGAACACGACATCGTCGTCGGAATTGATGCGCGGCGCTTCGAAGATCATCCGCGCGATGTTCATTTCCCCGGGACCGTCGACATCGACATCTTCGTTTTCGATGTCGAGATTGCGGACCACGACATCGGACAGGATGTAGCGGCCGCGCGACCAGGACGCGTCGGCATAGCTGAAGTCTTCACTGGCGCTGCCGATGAGGCCCATGCGCGTCAGCGCGGCCTCCGCATCGGCACGGCTCTGGGCCAGGGCGCTGCCAGCCGGCAATGCGGTCACGACCAGGCCGGACAGGGCGAGCGCGGGCAGGATATCAAGTCTCATGGGTCCCCTCTTTCGATGACAGGAGTTCGTACCGGTCCCTCGGCACGCAACCTAGCACCGTGCCTGCGCGGCGTCCTGCAAAACAGGTGTAATTGCGCGGGGGATTACTCGCTGTCGGGTCCCCCCAGACCCGCCAGGAAAGCGGCGATCGGATCGCGCGGCTCCTCGCGCCCGGCCGGGGTGGCGACGGTTTCGGCATCGCCGACCGGCGGCGCGATGGCCGGTCCGTCTCCGGCGGGGCGCGAATGGCCGCTGGCCAGTCCGCTGTGCGGCGCCGACTGCATGTAGGCGCTGAAGATCAGGGCGGGCGGACCGCCCCCCGTCGCGTGATCGCTCGGCGCATTATCGTCATTGCCGGTCCAGATCGCCGTCACCACGTCGGCGCCATAACCGGCGAACCAGGCATCGCGGAAATCATTGGTCGTGCCCGTCTTGCCGCCGGTCTCAAGGCCGGGCACCGCCGCATTTCGGCCCGTGCCCCACACCACGACGGCGCGCAGCAGATCCTGCATGCGCGAAACCGTGCGCGCGTCCAGCACGCGGCGATCGGCCGGCGGCGGCGTTTCGAACAGCAGATCGCCGGCTTCGGTCTCGATGGAGATGATGCCGAAGGGCGAGACCCGGTAGCCGCCATTGGCAAAGGGCGTATAGGCCCCGGCGAGTTCCAGCGGCGTGACTTCATAGGCGCCCAGCGCCAGCGAGCGGTCGGCCCGCATCGGGCTTTCCATGCCCAGCCGGCGCGTCAGCCGGGCGACATGGCCGCGGCCGGTCTCCTCGGCGATCTGCACGGCGATGGAGTTGGAGGAGCGGGCGAAGGCCTCGCGCAGGGTCATCTCGCCGCGATAGGTGTCGTTGTAATTCTGCGGTTCCCAGTCGCCGACGCGCACGGGCCGGTCGTCGCGCACATCGTCCGGTGACAGGCCGGCCTCGAAGGCCGAGGCATAGACAAAGGCCTTGAAGGCCGAGCCGGGCTGCCGGCTGGCCAGGATCGCGCGATTGAACTGCGAGCGGACATAGGAGCGCCCGCCGACCATGGCACGCACCGATCCATCATGCGCCAGCGAGACGAGTGCGCCCTCGCTGACCCCGGCGGCGCGGGCCGGATCGGCCAGCACGCCCTCCAGAGCGGCTTCGGCGGCACGCTGGGCATCCACATCAAGCGTCGTGCGCACCACCAGATCGCCATGGCTGGGACCGGCGATTTCGCGGACGGACGGGAAAATCCAGTCGATGAAATACTGCGCGCCCGGGCTCGATGCGCCGCGCGACACCCGGATCGGCGTGCTGGCGGCGGCGACGCGTTCGGCCTCGGTGATGCGGCCGGTCTGCATCATCAGGTCGAGCACGACCGTGGCCCGCGCCGCGGCGCGGCTGGCATCATTGACCGGGCTGTAGCGCGAGGGCGCCTTCAGGAGGCCGGCCAGCAGCGCCGCCTCGCCCAGCGACACCTCGCTGGCGGGCTTGCCGAAATAGCGCAGCGACGCCGCCTCGATGCCATAGGCCCCGCCGCCGAAATAGACGCGGTTGAGATAGAGCTCGAGAATCTCGTCCTTGGTGAAGCGGCTCTCCAGCCAGAAGGCGAGCATCATTTCCTGCAGCTTGCGGCGCCAGGTGCGCTCGGGCGAGAGGAAGAGGTTTTTCGCCAGCTGCTGGGTCAGGGTCGACCCGCCCTGGACGATGTGACCGGCGCGGATATTGGCCAGCATGGCCCGCGACAGGCCGATCACATCGACCCCGGGGTGGCTGTAGAAGCGCCGGTCCTCGACCGCCAGCACGGCGTCGACCAGGAAGGGCGGCAGGTCCGCCACCGCGACTTCGTGACCATGGGCGGATCCGCGGCGTGCAATCAGGCGGCCGCGATGGTCCAGGAAGGCGATGGTCGATGAGCGCTCGACCGCGGCGAGGCTCGCCCGGGCGAAGCCGGTGCTGTCGCACGCGACGACCTGAAGGTTCACGGTCGCGCCAGAGGCCAGAATGTCATAGCGAATGGTGCATCGCCCCGTGACGCCGCGCTCGAGCTCACGTCCGGGATAGACAGGCGGCACGCGGATGGAGAGCGGCGTCGGCGCCAGCGCCACGCTTCCCAGCTCCGCCTCGATCACAGGCTCCGCCATGACCGGCGCGGAGGCATAGGTCATCCCGTCCTCTCCCGGACGCTCAGCGGCGGTTCTTTCGATCACGGGCGGGGCCGGCAGAGGCTCGACCGCCTCCAGCACCGGACGTTCGGTTCGAGTGACGGGCAGCGGGACCACAACCTCTGAAATCGTGAAGGTCTCGCGGTCCGGCGGTTCCGGCAATCGGATCAGCTCCACATGGATCAGCACCTTCATGAGCACGAACAGGGCGAAGGTGATGATGACCGCCAGACTGGCGGCCGTGATCCATCGTGCAGCGGCCGAAACGGCCTGCTGACGGGACGGCAGGGATGGTGAGGACGTGAGAGGCAAGGCGGTCATGGCGAACTCCCCGAATGATGCGGGGCGGCCTGAGGCTCTGTTCCCCGCGAACCTTGCGAGGCTGTAATGTGAATGCGGCGAAAACCGGGCCTTTTCCCGCTCAAAGCGTGACGCGATGTTCGACCATCGTCTCAGGCGAGTCCGGTTTGACGCAAAGAAAAACCCCGGCGCGGTACGCCGGGGTTTTCCAGTCGGTTGCAGAAGCGATTAGCCTTCAGCCGCCGCGGCGTCAGCTTCACGCTGGGCCTGGGCCGCAGCCGCTTCCTCGTCAGTCATGCCCGCTTCACGGAT
>PANX01000122.1 GCA_002707795.1 Maricaulis sp. | reverse complement strand
CGCCCGCCACACAGGACCGGATCGGTGCCTGGACCGTAGCCGACCCGCGCGGACCGTTCGTGCGCGCTCGCCTCATTGGCCGCGGGTCTCTGTCGGGCATCGAGGACGGCTATCCGGTCATCAATCTCTACGGCCTGGTGGGCCGCGTCTACGAGACTGGCCGCCAGTCTGCACGCGTGCTGCTTCTGACCGACCTCAACAGCCGGATTCCCGTCATGGCGGACCGGTCGAATGCGCGGGCCATTCTGGTCGGCGACAACTCCCCCTATCCGCGACTGGAATATGTCGGCCGGGCGCCGGATATCCAGCCGGGCGACCGTATTGTCTCGTCAGGTGATGACGGCATTCTGCCGCGCGGCCTGCCGGTCGGCGAAGCGGTGGCGACGCGCGAAGGCGGATGGCGGGTCCGGCTCTATTCGGACCAGGCGCCGATCGATTTTGTCTGGGTATGGCCCTACCGCCGGGTGACGCCGCCGGACGAGGAGGTCAGCGCCGACGAGGCCGGACTGCTCGACCCCGACGAGGCTGGCCCGGCGACAGCGGCGCCCGTCGCCGAGGCGGCGCCTGCGGGCGCGGACAGCGGCGATGGAGAAACCGGTGCTGCTGCGGATCCGGAGGCCCAGCCATGAGAAAGCCGACCGACCGCAGCTCGATCTGGACCTCTGTTGCCCTGTGCGTTTTCACCGTCCTGCTGGCCCTGGTCATCCAGGCGGCACCGACACGCCTGGTCGACGGCATATCGGTCATGCCGACCTGGCCGCTGATGGTGATTTTCCTGTGGTCGGGACTGCGCCCGCACTTCATGCCGCCGATCGTGATTTTTGCCATCGGTCTCGCCCAGGACCTCCTGACCGGCGCGCCAATGGGGGTCTGGGCCCTGTCCTACCTGGTTGCGCTGGCGGTCTGCCGCTTCCGTGGCGAGGACGGCATGCCGCGCGATCTGCCGCCGGTCCTGCTGCGTTTCGGGGCAACGCTCCTGCTGGCGCACGGTATCGCCTTTGCCGCCGGAAGTTTCGCCCTGGAGCAGATGGCCGACCTGCAGCTCTTGATCATCGAACTGGCAGCCACGATGCTGATGTTCCCGCTTCTGGCCTTTCTGGCGCTGCGTAATCGCCGCCCGGGCCGGTCCGGGTTCATCGGGGGCTGATCGCGAGGCAAGATGCGCGCTGACCGCCAGGAACAGGATCTGAAATTCACCCGCAGGGCCCTCATCATGTCGGGCCTTGGCGGGCTGGCCTTCATCGGGCTGGGTGCGCGCCTGTACTCGCTGCAGATGCTGGAAGGCGAGCGCTACCGGCTGCTGTCCGAAGACAACCAGTTCAATTTCGACCTCCTGCCGCCGTCGCGGGGCCGCATTCTCGATCGCTTCGGCGTCGCGGTCGCCGATAATCGGGACAGCTACCGGGTGCTGCTGGTGCCGGAGCAGGCCGGCGATATCGGGGCGGCCCTGGACCGGCTGTCGCGCTTCATGCCCCTGTCCGACGCCGATCGTGAGCGGGTGTTGCGCGCGGTTCGGCGCCAGTCGCGCTATCGCCCGGTCACCGTGGCGGACGATCTGGACTGGCAGACTTTCTCGGCCATCAATCTCAATGCGCCGGATCTGGGCGGTGTACGGCCCGATGTGGGCGAGGTGCGGTCCTACCCCTATGGCGCGGCCTTTGCCCATGTGATCGGTTATGTGCAGACGCCGAACGAGGACGATATCGCCGCCAGTCCGCGCGAGGAGGAGGGGCTGCTGCTCCATCCGGGTTTCCGGGTCGGCAAGACCGGGGTGGAGGTCTCGCGCGAGCATGATCTGCGTGGCGCTGCCGGTGCGCTGAAGACCGAGGTCAACGCGCGTGGCCGGGTGATCCGCGAACTGCCCGAACAGTCCACGGCGCCCCAGCCCGGCCGGGATGTGGTCCTGACCCTCGACGCCGACATCCAGCGCTACGCGCATGAACGGCTGGGCCAGGAATCCGCTTCGGCCGTGGTGATCGACGTGAATACGGGCGAACTCATCGCGCTTGTGTCCACGCCCAGCTTCGATCCGAACCTGTTCGTTGGCGGCATTTCCTCGTCGGACTACGCAGCCCTGCGGGCAAACGATCACAATCCGCTCTTCCACAAGTCGATCATGGGGACCTACCCGCCCGGCTCGACGTTCAAGGCAGTTGTCGCTGCGGCGGCGCTGGAACACGGTCTGGTCGATCCGAACGAGACAATTTTCTGCAACGGATCCACCATGCTGGGCCGGCGCGAGTTTCACTGCTGGCGCCGCCAGGGCCATGGGCGCGTAAATCTGCACGAAGCAGTGAAGACGTCCTGCGATATCTTCTTCTATGAAATGGCCGACCGTCTGGGGATCGACCGGCTCCACGACATGGCGGTCCGTTTCGGTGTCGGTGAACAGTTCGACATCGGCATTTCCGGCGTGCGTTCGGGCAATATGCCGAACCCGGCCTGGCTGCGCGCCCGCAGCAACGAGCCCTGGACGACGGGGCACACCTACAATGTCGGCATTGGCCAGGGCGCGGTACTGATGTCACCGCTGCAACTGGCGGTGATGACGGCCCGTGTCGCTTCCGGCCGGGCTGTCGAGCCGACGCTCTATCGCAATGCGCTGGCCCGTCCGGCGCCGCATATCGGCGTGTCCGAACCGGCACTGGCCCGCGTGCGGGCCGGCCTTCGCGGCGTGGTCGAGGAACCGGGCGGCACGTCCTATTCGCTGGGCGGGCTGGGCATCGAAGGCGTCGCGATGGCCGGCAAGACCGGTACGGCACAGGTCTACTCCATCACCGCCGAAGAGCGCGCGTCCGGCGTTCGCGACCAGGACGACCTGCCCTGGCGGCTGCGCGATCACGGCCTCTTCATGTGCTATGCTCCCGCCGACGATCCGAAATATGCCGTGGTCGTTGTTGTGGAACATGGTGGCGGATCGAGTGCCGCGACACGCCCGGCCCGCGACATCCTGCGCCGCGTTGTCGCGCGTGACCCCTCCAGCCGCGCCGGCGTGTTTGCCGATCTTGCCGGCAATGACCGGCGCGGGGGCGCCTGATGGCGGTTTTTCGCGAGAGCGTGCCGCGCGACCTGCGCGGCAAGCTGATGGAGTTGAACTGGACGCTGGTCCTGTTGCTGGTCCTGCTCGGTGGAGCCGGTGTCGGCATGCTCTATTCGGTGGCCGGAGGCAGCTGGACACCCTGGGCGGTCAATCATGCCATCCGCTTTTCGGCGGCTTTCGGCGGCATGATGGTGATCGCGATGTTTCCGCCGCGCTTCTGGATGGGCGTGGCCTATCCGATCTATGTCGTGGCGCTTGTCCTGCTCGCGGGTGTCGAGATCGCCGGTGTCACGATCAATGGGTCACAGCGCTGGCTGGATATCGGACCGATACGGGTACAGCCCTCCGAAGTCATGAAGCTGGCCCTCGTGTTCGCGCTGGCGCGCTTCTATCACGACCTGCCAACCGAGAAGGTCTCCAGCCTTGGCGGCCTGCTGGTTCCTGCCGCGCTGATCGGTCTGCCGGCACTGCTGATCGCGAAACAGCCGGACCTGGGCACGACGCTGCTTCTCATTGCAACGGGCGGGGCGATCGTCTTCCTGGCCGGGCTGAGCTGGAAGATCATCTTGCCGGGCGCCATCGCCGGTCTTGCCGGCGCGGTTGGCTTTTTCCGCTACGGCCTGCACGACTACCAGCGCGAACGGATCATGACGATGTTCAATCCGGACGCCGATCCGCTGGGGGCGGGCTACCAGATCCTGCAGTCCAAGATCGCGCTGGGGTCCGGCGGGTTCACCGGAAAGGGCTTCATGGAGGGCACCCAGTCCCAGCTGGAATACCTGCCGGAAAAGCAGACCGACTTCATCTTCACCATCCTGGGCGAGGAATTCGGCTTTGTCGGCGGGCTGGTCGTCCTGTCGATCTACGCGCTCGTTCTGGCCAACACCATCGCCATCGCGATCAGCTGCAAGTCCACCTTCCTGCGCCTGTTGAGCATGGGCGTGGCGACAACCTTTGCACTCTACGTGATCATCAATGTCGGCATGGTGATGGGGGCCCTGCCGGTCGTCGGGGTGCCCTTGCCGCTCATCTCCTACGGCGGGACGGTGATGATGGCCGTGCTGGCCGGCTTCGGTCTGATCCTGGGCGCGCACATTCACCGCAATGCCGAACCGCCGCGGGGCGCGGGACTGTTCGGCTAGGGTGAGACTCCCCGCCGCGCTGCGGGCACGATGTTTGCGCTGGCGAAGCCAGCTTGACCTGATCGGGCCGTTGGGGAAGTGTGCGCGACAATTTTACGCAATTCGGGCGCGGGGGGCCGCGCCCAGGCAGGGGAGAGTTTTCATGGCGGTTACGCCCACGGGGACGCATGCGCACTGGTCGTCGCGCTTTGCATTCATCATGGCAGCGGTCGGGTCCGCGGTCGGTCTCGGCAATCTCTGGCGCTTCCCGTTCATGACGGGACAGAATGGCGGCTCGGCCTTCGTGCTGATCTATATCGGTTGCGTTATCCTGTTCGCGCTGCCGGTGCTGATGGCGGAAATCGCCATCGGCCGCCACGCCCAGCAATCGGCAATCTCCTCGACGCGCAAGATGGCGCTTGAGGCGGGAAAATCCGGCAACTGGTCCATCGTGGGCTGGGTGTGTACCGCGGCCGGCTTCCTGATCCTGACGACCTATTCGGTGATCGCCGGCCAGGTCATGGCGTTCTCGGTCGCCGGTTTCGCCGGTGGTTTCGGGACGGATGAAGGCGCGACCATGTTCTACAATGGTCAGGGCATTCAGTTGTTCTGGCACGTCCTGTTCATGGGCCTGACGGTTGGTATCGTGGCCCAGGGTCTCAAGGGCGGGATTGAACGCGTCGCCACGCTGCTCATGCCGCTCTTCTTCGTTGTCCTGCTGGGCCTGACGATCTACTCGCTGGTCAATGGTCACGCGGCTGAAGCCGTCGCCTACCTGTTCCGGCCGGACTTCTCGGCTGTTTCAGGCCAGACTTTCGTACAGGCGCTCGGCCAGGCCTTCTTCTCGGTCTCGGTCGCCTCGGCGATCATGATCACCTATGGCTCCTATCTGTCCAAGGATGCCAATATCGGTTCCTCCTCGCTGACGATTGCGTCGGCCGACACGCTGGTCGCCCTCGTGGCCGGCCTGATGATCTTCCCGATCGTGTTCATGGTGGGCATCGATCCCGGTGAAGGCCTGGGGCTGATCTTCTCGGCGCTGCCGGCCGTGTTCGCCGACATGCCGGCGGGCAATATCATCGGCGGCTCCTTCTTTGCGCTGGCGCTGATCGCGGCCGTGACCTCGTCTATCTCGCTGCTGGAAGGCGTCGTGGCCTTCGTCGACGAGCACGCAAATTTCGGCCGTGCGCAGACGGCGGTTCTGGTCGGCTTCTTCGCCTTCATGATCGGTGCGGGCGCCGTCTATTCACCGGAGTTCGGTGGCAATTTCGTCGACTGGCTCTCGGGCAGCCTGCTGCTGCCACTGGGCGGTTTCCTGGTGGCGGTGTTTGCCGGCTGGGTGATCCCGAAGGCGCTACTACGCGACGAGCTCTCGCACACCGGCAAGGGGTTGTTCGAGTTCTTCCACTTTGCGGTGCGCTGGATTGTGCCGCCGGCGATCTTCGTGATCCTGGCGCTGGGCCTGGACGCCCAGTTCAACAATGGTGCCATTGGTGCGATGTTGGGGCTCAGCTAGAGCCTCATAACGGCATCATTGAAGTAACACGGGGTCGCATCCATCCGGTGCGGCCCCGTTTTCTTGTCCGGATCAGCTCATGCGGTCGGCAAAGGCGTCGGTCGCGCGCACCAGCGCATCGACGACCCCCGGCTCGCCTGCAGCATGGCCGGCATCGCCGATCATCTGCAGCCGTGCCCGCGGCCAGGCCCGGGCCAGCGACCAGGCCGAGCGCGGCGGGGTCACCATGTCATAGCGGCCCTGCACGATGACGCCGGGCAGGTGGCTGAAACGGCCGACATCCTCCAGCAGCACGCCATCGCGTTCCAGGAAGCCCTTGTGGACGAAATAATGCGTCTCCAGCCGGGCCAGCGCGTCGGAGCGGATCGGGTCGGCGAGCGGGGCGGACGGGTCGCCGGTCATCGAGATCAGCGCACTCTCCCAGCGCGCCCAGGCGAGGGCGTCCGGGCGGCGGCGGACAATGTCCGGTTCGGCCAGACGCTCGTAGTAGGCGCGCACGATATCGCCGCGTTCTTCCGGGGCGAGGGGATCGACCAGGCGTTCCCAGGCGTCCGGGAACAGCATGTTCGCGCCCTGGCGGTAGAACCAGTTCAGCTCCAGCTCGGTACACAGGAAGACACCGCGCAGGATCAGGCCGAGGCAGCGGTCCGGGTGCTGGCGGGCATAGGCGATGGCCAGGGTCGCACCCCAGGAGCCGCCGAAGACCAGCCACTTGTCGACACCCATGCGTTCGCGGATGCGCTCGATGTCGTCGATCAGGTCGGCGGTGGTGTTGTTCTCCAGCCCGCCATGCGGCGTGGAGCGGCCACAGCCGCGCTGGTCGAACAGGATGATGCGATAGCGGCGCGGGTCAAAAAAGCGGCGCAGGGCGGGTGAGACGCCGCCGCCGGGACCGCCATGCAGGGTGATGACGGGCAGGCCGTCGGGACGGCCGCATTCCTCGACATGAAGCTCGTGACCGCCGCTCACCGGCAGGCGGAATGTCTGCGTTGCATGGATCGGCGGATACAGCAGTCGGCGGGAGTAGGCGGCGTCCATTCCAGTCCTGTCCTGTTAGCGCGGCGTAAACGCAATAAACCATAGCCTAGACCCTCATGTCCCTATATCATCTTTCACCTCGGGGCTAATCAGAGACTGTTGGGAAACCACCGCGTAATGACCGGACTTCGGCGCTTCCTTGTGGCATTGGCCGCGTGTTCCTTCGTCGCGGGCTGTGCCAGTGCCCCGATTTCCGTCTCGTCCCGCTTTGCCGGAGCCGGTGAAGCCTCGCCGCAGCAGGCCAGCGTCAGCCGGACGGCCGCCGATTTCGAGGATGTCGCCCGGGCGCGCGGCTGGATCCGCGAAGCCGGATCGATGGAAACCGCCATGTCCTGGATGGGCCGCCTCGCTGGCCAGTCCGGCGACGATGACGCCTCGGCCGGCCGCGCACCGGTTGCCCGCTATCTTGAAGCCAACGAGACCACGCTGGATGCGCCCGGTTTTGCTGCCCATTTCCTGACCGACATGACCCTGGCCTGGGAACTGGCCGGCGCGGTCGACAATGCCGCTGCCGAGCTGATCGCCCAGGGCGGCGGTGTCTCCCGCAGCGCCCTCAGCCGCAGCATCGGCGATGTCGAGACCGTCACCGCCCGCGCCCGCGACACGCTGGCCCTGTTCGATGCCGTTCTGGCGGAAATGCCGGTTCCCGGCGACGACGAACTCGCCAGCCAGCTGGTGTCCGAGCGCGACCTCTTCGCGGTCCGCACCGACAGCCTGCGCGAACGGGTCGACGAGCTGGTCGATCTGCGCCGCAGCAACGCCTCCGGCGACAGCCTGTCCTGATGCTCGATCCCGATAGCGTAAAGGGCTTTCTCGCTCCCGGGGAAGGCGCGGATCTCGCCGCCTGTGCACGCGAGGCCGGCCGTCTCGGTCCGGTGCTGGAGATCGGCAGCTATTGCGGCAAGTCGGCCCTCTATCTGGGGCCTGCGGTGCGCGAGGCGGGTACGGTGCTGTTCACGCTCGACCATCATCGCGGTTCGGAAGAACACCAGAAGGGCGAAGAGTATCACGACCCGGATCTCTACAATGCCGAGCTGGGCGCGGTGGAAACACTGCCGGCCCTGCGCGAGACGCTGTTCCGCGCCGGCTTGGAAGACTGTGTGATCCCGGTCATCGGCAAGTCGGCGACGGTGGCTGCCCACTGGACCACGCCGCTGGGCATGGTCTTCATCGATGGCGGGCATTCCATGGAGGCGGCGCTGGCCGATTATCGCGGCTGGAGCGGACGCATCCTGCCGGGTGGATTGCTGGCCATTCACGACGTCTTCCCGAACCCTGAAGATGGCGGCCGACCGCCCTACGAAATCTGGAAGCTGGCCTGTGCCTCCGGCCTGTTCGAACCGGTCAGGCGGACAGGAACGCTGGAAGTGCTTCGGCGTCTGGCCTGACCGGATATTCCACCACCCAGTTTCGCACCAGCAGCCCGGAGCCCGGGGTGAGGGCATCGAGTGCATCGGCCGCCATAATCAGCGCGCCGGCGGTCCAGCTGGGGCGCTCGTAGGGCCAGACGACTTCCTCGACGAATTGCCAGCCCATCCAGTAACCGCCGGACCTGGCTTTCAGCGGCGCGAGATCGGCGATCAGCGTGCGGGCCTGGTCGCGCTTGCCGGCGGCGAGGCAGGCCAGGGCCAGCTCGGCGGTTTCGGCCGCCGTGACCCAGGGCTCGTCCGAAACACAGCGGCAGCCCAGCCCCGGCTTCACGAAGTCGGTCCAGCGGGCATAGAGGCGCGCGCGGGCGGCCTCGCCGGTCAGCACACCGGCCAGAACCGGATAATACCAGTCCATCGCATAGCGGCGGCGATCCGTACCCTTGCGGTCGAAGCGGGCATCGTTCTCGCGCAGCACTGCGCCCAGCTTGCGCCGGGCCTGGGCCCAGTGATCGACGGGGGCCTCCATCAGGCGGCCCATCAGGATGGCGCATTCCAGCGACTTGTAGAGCGAGGCATTGCCGGCGCGCAGCGAGTCGATCGTCTCCAGCGGCTCGTCGCCATCGCGGGCACGCCAGACGATATCGCCCTGCAGGGTCTGGTGGGCGAGGATGAAGTCCATCGCGCGCTGTACCATCGGCCAGTAGCGCGGCAGGTCCGACAGGGCGCCCAGTGCGAGCAGGGAGCGCAGCACGGTGACGGCGGCATAGCCGGTGAAGTTCGTGTCGCGGGCGGTGTCCGGCGTGCCGGGGACGAGATGGCGATTGGTGTCGTCCAGCGGCACCGAGGCCCCCAGATCGCCGGTCCAGCCACCATCGGCCTCCTGGCGTTCGGCGAGATGGTCGAGGGCGCGGCGCGCGGCCGTTTCCCGGCCGGCGATGGCCAGCCCCATGGCGCCTTCGCCATGATTCCAGGCATCCCAGATACCTGCCTCGATCCAGGGAATGTCGCCGCCGGGGCGCTGCAGCGCCTCGATGTGCCGGGCACAGGCGCGGATATCGACCAGGCCCGCCATCACGCCGTCTTCCGGAAATACATCACGACCGACTTGCCCATCACCGGGTCGAGCACCGCTTCCATTGCCCGCGTCAGCCACGGCCGGTCCAGCAGGTCCCATTCGAGGAATTTGCGGTAGATGCGGACCAGCGTGCTGGTCTCGCGGCTGTCCCACAGCGCGCATTGCAGCCACCAATAGGGGCTGTGCAGGCTGTGCGCCCAGTGCCGCAGATAGCGACGGAAACCATGCTTTTCGACCTGGGCCCTCAGCGCGTCCGGCCGGAAGATGCGCACATGGCCGCCCGGCGTGCGCGGATAGGCCGGCGACAGCCACCAGCAGATCGCTTCGGGCCAGTAGCGCGGCACCGAGGCAACGAAAATGCCGCCGGGTTTCAGAAGGCGCGAAATCTCGGACAGGAAGAGATCCGGATCGGGCACGTGTTCGAGGACTTCGGAACAGATGATCCGGTCGAAACTCCTGTCGGGGAAGGGCAGGGCCTCCCCGTTGGCGGTCGCCAGCACGGCATGGCGCAGCGGCGAGGCCGGTTCGGGCGGCGGCAGTTCGAAGAATTTGTCGAGCGCGATGACGACATCGTCATGGCACAGGTCCACGCCCACGGCGGTGACCGGCGTCTTGTCCCAGTAGAGGCCGTGCAGGTGGCGCCCCTGGCCGCAGCCAAGGTCGAGCACGCGCTGGCCTGCATCCAGGTCAAGCGCTTCGAGGCGGACAGTCAGCATGCGCGGGCTTTCCCCCGTTCGGCGAGCGCTTCGGCATAGAGCCGCGAGGCGGCCAGGGCGTGGGACGACCAGTTGAACTCGGTGCGAGCGCGGGCACTGGCCCGCTCGCCCAGCTGTGCCGCTTCGGCGGGCGCATCGAGCAGGCGGGCGAGATTGGCGGCCATCGCCTCGGCATCGCCGGCCGGCGAGACGAGACCGGCATCGCCGACCACTTCGGGCAGGGCACCGCCATCGCTGGAAACCACAGCCGCGCCGCAGGCCATGGCTTCCGCGGCTGGAAAGCCGAAGCCTTCGAACCGCGCCGGGCAGGCGACGATGTGGGCGCGGCGATAGAGGTCCGCGATCTCCTCGCGGGTGAGGTCGCTGGAAGTCGAGACGCGTTGCGACAGGCCGTGTGCGGCCAGCCGGCGCTTGGCCGGTCCGTCGCGCAGCTGGCCGACAATGTGAAGCCGGGCCTTGGGCCGTGCGGCTGCGACCCGTGCAAGTGCATCGATCAGCACGTCCAGGCCCTTGATCGGCACGTCGGCACTGGCCGTTGTCACGATCAGCCCGGTCTCGCGCGGAATGGACGGATCCGGCCGGAAGACGTCGTGGTCGATACCGTTATAGGCGACGCGCACGCGGTCCGGGGCGACGCCATAGCGTTCGGCATGGGTGTCGCGCGCGGCTTCGGAGACGGCGAGATGCCGCTGCAGGCGGCGCGCGGTGCGGGCCTGCATCCCGACAAACCGGTACCAGCGCCGGGTCAGCAGCGCCTTCCACCAGGCATCGCTGGCGGCGAGGGCGTAGTCGTGATCGATCGCGATGGGGTGGTGCAGGGTGGTGATCACCGGCAGGCGGCGCTCGATCCGCAGGAAGGGTGTCGAGAGTGTCTGGTTGTCGTGCACGACATCGTATTCGCCGGCATTGCCGGCGAGATAGCGCTCGAGGCGGCGGCCGAAGGCATAGAGCTCGCCGAAGGCGCCGGAATTGTGCGCCAGCCATTCCGACAGATCGGCCCAGGAGGCCAGATGCTTCGCACGCAGCGCCATGAAGGCATTGTCTTCGGCAAACAGGTCGAGCGAGGGCAGGCGCACCAGATCGATGCCGGGGTCGAGTTCGGGATAGGGCGGGCCGGAGGCGACGGTGACCTTGTGGCCCAGCGCGGCCAGCCCGCGCGTCAGCTCGCGGATATAGACGCCCTGGCCGCCGACATGCGGGTGCGAGCGATAGCCGGTGACGAGCACGCGCAGCGGCCGGACGGGATCCGCGTCCGGTGTGTCTTCCAGCTGTGTGGAAACAAGGGTATCTCGGCCCATGACGCGTGATTCCGGCGGTGGTGTTCGAACCGCGAACCTATAGAAGTGAACATTGTTCGCCAAGCATGCCGTGCCAGCCTGCTGCATTGCAGGATCCGCAACGCCACGCCAGGAAGGCAAGATGATCCGCACGCCCGCATTCCGCTTTGCCGCCTATTACGGCGCCTTCTACCTGACACTGGGCTGTTTCCTGCCCTATTTCCCGCAATGGCTGGACGGGCGCGGACTGTCGCCGGAATGGATCGGCTGGATCGTGGCGGCCGGCATGGCCGGGCGCACACTGGTCTCGCCGGTGGGTGCGCGATGGTCGGACCGGGCCGTGCGCCGCCGCGACCCGATCCTGGTCTTTGCCATTGGCTGTGTCGTGGTGTTCGGGCTGCACGGCCCGTCATCCCTGCCCTGGGTGCTGCTGGTCCTGTCCTTCCTGTCCGGCGCGCTGCTGTTCGGACAGATCCCGGTGATCGATGCCTTCGCCATGCGCGCGGCCCGCGACGACCGCTTCGCCTTCGGCCCGGTGCGGGCTTTCGGTTCGGCGATGTTCATCGTCGCCAATTTCTCGGCCGGCGCGCTGATCGACCGTTTCGGCACGGAGAGCATTCTGGCCTGGCTGATCCTGGGGGCGGGCCTGCTGGCACTGGCTGCGTCCTGGCTGCCCGAGGGGCGCCGGCCGGACACGCACAGCGCCGATCATGCCCGGCTGGGCCATATCCTGGTGATGCTGGGCGGCCCGCTGGGGATCGCCCTTCTGGCCTCGGCCATGGTGCAGGCGGGGCATGGCTTCTACTACGCGTTCTCCGCCAAGGCCTGGAGCGAGCAGGGGCTGTCGGGCACCGCAATCGGCGCGCTGTGGGCGACGGGCGTTGCCGTCGAGATCGGCTTTTTGTGGCTGTCCGGGCGCGGTCTTCTGGGGCGTGCAAGTCCGGCCATGCTGATCGGGGCCGGGGCCGTCGCATCCATCCTGCGCTGGGGGCTGACCGCGTTTTCCCCGCCGCTCTGGGCGCTGTTTGCACTGCAATCCTTGCATGCGCTCACCTTCGCCGCCACCTATGTCGGGTTCCTGCGGTTCGCGTCTGACCATGTTCCCGACGAACACGCGGCGCTGGCTCAGGCACTCAACTCGGCGCTGTCCGGCGGAGTTGTGATGGCCGCGGCCTCGGCGGTGTCGGGATATTTCTATGCCCGGATCGGCGCGGGCGGGTTTGCATTGATGGTGATTCCGGCCTTGTGTGGCCTGGCTGCCGCAGTTTTTCTGCACCGCTTCCAGGCACTCCCGCGGGCGGAGAAATTCGACTAGGGTCAGGGGCATGAGGGGAGAAACTGTCATCACTGCTGACCCGGCGGGCCTGACCGTCCGGGAGGACGGGGGACGCACCGTGCTGGCGCCGAGCGGCGACTGGCTGGTCGATACCGTCGGTGTGCAGGATGCCGCCATTCGCGCCGTCGAGGAGAACAGCGAGCCGGGCGATATCGTCATCGACCTGGACGGGCTGGGCCGGATCGACACGGCCGGCGCCTACCTCCTTGGCCGGGCAACGCGCCGGTGCAGCCAGCCCGATGGCGACATTCATTATCGTGGCGATCATCCCACCGCCCGGCGGCTGATCGAGGAGGTGCGCTCGCGCACCACGATCTGCCAGCCCGCACGCGAACCCGTCTTTGGCTTCATGGGCGCGATGGCGCGGATCGGGGCGGGTCTCGAGGCAGCCTGGCTGGAAGCGGTCAGCACGATGGCCTTCTTCGGCCGTACCGTGACAACGGGGCTTCGCATGGCGGCCCAGCCCTGGCGCTTCCGGCTGACACCGACGGTCTGGGCGATGGAAGAGGTGGGGGTGAATGCCCTGCCCATCATCGCCGTCCTGTCCTTCTTCATCGGCGCGGTCGTGGCCTATATGGGCGCCAACCTGCTGCGCAGCGTCGGCTTCTCGGTCTTTACCGTGGAACTCGTCGGCATTGCCGTGCTGCGGGAATTCGGCGTGCTGATCACTGCGATCATGCTGGCCGGCCGCTCCGACAGCGCCTTCACAGCCTCGATCGGGGCGATGAAGATGCAGCAGGAAATCGATGCCATGCGTGTGCTCGGCCTCGACCCCTACGAGGCACTGGTGATGCCGCGCGTGGTCGCCTGCGTGCTGATGGCGCCGCTCCTGACCTTCGGGGCGATGATTTCCGGAATTTTTGGCGGCATGCTGGTCGCCTGGTCCGCCCAGGACATCTCGCCCACACTGTTCATCACCCGCTTCCATTCGGAACTCGACTGGAACCATTTCTGGGTCGGCATGTCCAAGGCGCCGGTCTTCGGGCTTGTCGTGGCGATCATCGGCTGCCGCCAGGGCATGGAAGTGCGCGGCGATGTGGAGTCGCTCGGGCGCCGGGTGACGGCATCCGTGGTGCAGTCGATCTTTGCCGTCATCGTGCTCGAGGCACTGTTCGCCATGATGTATCTGGAGCTGGGCATATGAGCGCGGAGGACATTCTCATCTCCGTGCGGGGCCTTCGTACCCAATTCGGCGATCACGTGGTGCACGACGATCTCGACCTGGACATCCGCCGGGGCGAGATTCTCGGCGTGGTCGGCGGTTCGGGCACCGGCAAGACGGTGATGATGAACGCCATTCTCGGCCTCATGACGCCGGCAGCGGGCGAGATCCGGCTGAATGGCCGGCTGTTCAGCGAGATGAGCGCGGCCGAGCGGCGGCGCGTGGACAGCCGCTGGGGCGTGCTGTTCCAGAACGGGGCCCTGTTCACCTCGCTCAACGTGCTGGAAAACGTCATGGCGCCGCTGCGCGAGCATGTCGACATGCCGATCTCCCTGATGGAGGAGATCGCCGGCATGAAGATCGGCCTCGCCGGCCTGCAGCCGGAAGCCGCGACACGCTTCCCCGCGGAACTGTCCGGCGGCATGCGCAAGCGCGTCGCCCTGGCGCGGGCCCTGGCGCTGGATCCGGAAATCCTGTTTCTCGACGAGCCCACTGCGGGGCTCGATCCGATCGGTGCGGCCGCTTTCGACAGCCTGGTGCTGGAATTGTCGCGGGCGCTGGGCCTGACCATCATGATGATCACGCACGATCTCGACAGTCTCTACGCGATCTGCGACCGGGTGGCCGTACTCGCCGACAAGCGGGTGGAGGTTGTCGCTCCGCTCCGCGAACTGCTGGACCATCCGCATCCGTGGATCCAGGAATACTTCCACGGTCCGCGCGGCCGCGCCGCGCTGGCCGGAAAGGAGATTTAGGCATGGAAACCAAAGCCCATCACGCGCTGGTCGGCCTGTTCACCGTCCTGCTTGCTGCCGCTCTCGGCTTCTTCGCTCTCTGGCTGGGCAAGGTCTCCTTCGACGAGGACTATGCCCTTTACGACATCGTGTTCGACGGACCCGTCCGCGGGTTGCGCGAAAGCGGCGAAGTGCGGTTCAACGGTATCCAGGTCGGCGAGGTGATCGAGCTGGAACTGGACGAGCAGAGCCGGGTCATCGCCCGGGTCCGCGTGCTCGCCCAGACGCCGGTCAGGGTGGACAGTTTCGCCCAGCTCGAACCGCAGGGTCTGACCGGCCTGTCCTATATCCTGATCTCCGGCGGTTCGCCGAATGCCCAGCGCCTGCTCAGCCCGCCGGGCCGCCAGCCTCCGAAAATCTTCGCCCGGCGCGCCCAGCTGGAGGGGCTGTTCGAAGGCTCCGAAGATGTGCTGGACGCCGCCCAGACGGCGCTGTTCCGCCTGTCGGCCCTGCTCAGCGAGCAGAATGTCGACGAGGTGTCGGAAACCCTGTCCAACCTGCGCGCCCTGACCGAGCGGCTGAGTGCCGAGGATGCCCTGATCGCCGACATGCGCCAGGCGATCGGCCGGATCG
>PANX01000121.1 GCA_002707795.1 Maricaulis sp. | reverse complement strand
GGGCTCTCCTTGCTGATGGCAGTGTCGCAACCACCACCTTCAAGGCTTCAGCCCGGGTGAACAACCTTATGAGAACTCACAGCTAGGCCGGTTCCGACTGCCTGTTCTTGAGTGCGGCCAGCACCTGGTCTGCGAGCGGCTTGCTCGAGGCCGGGTTCTGCCCCGTGATCAGACGGCCGTCGCGCGCGACATGAGGTCCGAAAGCCTCGTCATTGCCTTCGAACACGGCGCCCAGCTCGCGCAGGCGGCTTTCCAGCAGGAAGGGCACGACCTCGTCCAGCCCGGCCTTGCGCTCCTCCGCATCGGTGAAGCTGTTGACGCGCCTGCCTTTCACCAGCGGTGTGCCGTCGGCGAGGGTAGCGCCCACCAGGCCGGCCGGGCCATGACAGACCGCCGCGATGATGGCGCCGGCTTCCCAGGCCTTGCCGATCAGCCCGGCAACCGCCTTGCTGTCAGGCAGGTCCCACATCGTGCCGTGGCCGCCGGGCAGGTAGACGGCGTCATAGCTGCGGGGTTTCAGCTCAGACACAGGGAGCGAATGCGTGAGGGCCCGCATGGCGCTCTCGTCGTCCATGAAGCGTTGCACGGACCGGGGGCGCTCGCCTTCGCCATCGTCCGAGCCGGGATCGGCCGGCGGTTGGCCGCCATGAACGCTGGCGATCTCGACCGTGTCGCCGGCATCCCGGAAAGCCCAGTAGGGATCGGTCAGCTCCTGCCAGTGAAAACCGGTCGGCTTGCCGGTCTCGCCGAGCGTGCCGTGGGAGGTGGTGAGGATGAGAATGCGTGACGTCATGGAAGCCTCCATTGGGTCGTGGCTGAGTCTGGGTACGGGTGACGGCACCCCTCAGTGTCGCAACGGCTGCAACGCTGTCCCGTTCCGTGGCTGCACAGGACGCCGGTCTCCGCTAGGGTGTGGGGCGCAGCAGCCAGCGGACAGATGGCCATGAAAACGACCCTCATCGACAGCCCCGCCAGTCTCGCCCACCGCCTGCCTGACGGGCATCCCGAGCATGACGGCCGCTATACCGCGGTGCGTGAGGCCCTGGCCGGGATTGCCGGCACGGTCTGGGCGGAAGCCGGGCAGGCGCCGGTCGAGGCGCTGGCGCGCTTTCACACCGTCGAACACGTCGATCGCGTGCTGACGGCCTGTGCCGAGGCGGGTGTCGAGGGTTTCATCGGGCTCGACCCGGACACCGTCGTGTGCGGCCAGTCGGCGCGGGCTGCGCTGTCAGCGGCCGGCGGGGCCATCGCCGGTGTCGATACGGTGATCCGGGACGGGCAGGGGGCAGTCTTTCTGCTGGCGCGGCCGCCGGGACACCATGCCGAACCGGACCGTCCGATGGGGTTCTGCCTGTTCAACACCGTCGCCATCGCCGCCATGCACGCGCTGGAGGTCCATGGCCTGCCATCGGTCGCCATTGTCGATATCGATGTGCACCACGGCAATGGCTCGCAATGCCTGGCCGAGCGCGACGAGCGCGTCCTGTTTGCTTCGCTGCACCAGTCGCCGCTCTATCCGGGCACCGGACACCGTGGCGAAACCGGTCTTGGCGGCAATGTCGTGAATGTCCCGTTGCCGGACGGCACGGACGGCGCGGCCTGGCGCGCTGCGTTCGAGGCCGAAGTGGTTCCGGCCCTGCGCAAGACACAGCCGGCGCTGATCCTGGTCTCTGCCGGTTTCGATGCGCATGCGGATGATCCGCTTGGCGGGCTGGGCCTGGTCGACGAGGACTATGCCTGGGCGGCGGAACGCCTGGCTGCCCTGGCATCGGAATTTGCGCATTCGCGGCTTGTCTCCGTGCTGGAGGGCGGATACGACTGCCCGGCACTGGGCCGGTCGGCCGCGGCCTTTGTCCGCGCGCTTGCCCGCGCCTGAGCGGACGGGCATTCCCCGTCATCACAGGATTGAAGTGCCGGCGGGTAACGACGGGGCGTACCGGCTGGCTGACTCTCCCCCGTGCGGCCCCGATGACCCGTTCCTCCAATGACCTCCAGAGCCTGTCGCCGGGCAGTATCACCATCGCCCGTCACGGCCGCCCGGACGCCAATCGCGAGCGCTGGCTCGACTGGCGCGGATACGAGGACTGGTGGGACAATGAGTATCAGCCTGCGGGGCTCGTCGATGGCCAGTCCGCGCCCGACGCGCTGATCCGGGCTGCTGCAGAATCACACACCGTCTTTGCCAGTTCCCTGCGCCGGGCCATCGAGACGGCGCAGGCCGTATCACCTGACCGGGCGCCCGTTATCGATCCGGTCTTCATCGAGGCCGAACTGCCGCCGCCGCCCATGCCGGGTCGCTTCATGGCCAAGACCTGGGGCGTGTTTGCACGCTGTTCCTGGTGGATGGGCTGGTCGCGCGGCCGGGAAAGCCGTGCCGATGCCGAGGCCCGGGCGCGGCAGGCCGCCGACCAGCTGATCGAGGCTGCTGCAGCCGGACCGGTTGTCTTGTGCGCCCATGGCTGGTTCAACCGCATGCTGCGTCCGCAATTGCGCGGGGCGGGGTGGGTGTGTGTCCATGATGGCGGTGATACCTACTGGTCCTGGCGCCGTTATGAATACCGGCCGCGCTGAGCCCGAAATCGCGGCATTGCCGCACCTGAGTCCGCTTTCTATGCTGCCCGGAGACGAGAGGAAGCCATGTCCGATACGCCGCTACCCGACATCGAGACCCTGAGTTTCGAACAGGCGCTCGCCGAGCTCGAGCGCATCGTGCAGCAGCTCGAATCGGGCGAGGTCGAGCTTGAGAAATCGATCCAGATCTATGAGCGCGGTGCGGCCCTGCGGGCGCATTGCGAGGGCAAGCTGAAGACCGCCGAACTGAAGGTCGAGAAGATCGTGCGGGGCGAGGACGGCCAGCCGGCCACCGAACCGGCCGGGCTCGACTGACATGGCGCAGGAGGAGCCGGCGGCACCGCTCGCCACGATCGGGGACTTCCTGAAGCTCGATATCCGCGTCGGCACGGTCGTGCGCGCGGAGGCGTTCCCGGAAGCGCGCAAACCGGCCATCAAGCTGTGGGTCGATTTCGGGCCCGAGCTGGGCGAGAAGAAGAGCTCGGCCCAGATCACCGTGCACTACAAGCCGGAAGACCTGGTGGGCCGTCAGGTGCTTGCTGTCGTCAATTTTCCGCCGCGCCAGATCGGCCCGATCCAGTCGGAGATCCTCGTTCTCGGGGCCTCCGATCCGGACGGAGCGATCATCCTTCTGGCGCCGGACAAGCCCGTGCCGAACGGCGCGCGGATGCATTAGGGCTGCGGAATGGATTCTTTCGAACAACGCCTGAACGAAGCTGCCGACCGGGTGACCGTGGCGCTGGATGCCCTGCTGCCGCGCGCGGAAGGTCCCGAAGCGCATCTCAACTCGGCCATGCGCTATGCTGCGCTGGGGCCGGGCAAGCGGTTGCGCCCCTTCCTGGCTGTCGAAGCCGGCCGGCTGGTGAATGCCGATGAGCGCGGCGTCCTGCGCGCAGCCTGCGCGCTGGAATGCATCCACGCCTACTCGCTCATCCATGACGATCTGCCGTGCATGGACGATGACGACATGCGCCGGGGGCGGCCGACGGTCCACAAGGCCTATGACGAGGCCACGGCTGTCCTGGCGGGCGATGCATTGCAGGCGGCGGCCTTCGAGATCCTCGCACACCCGGACACCCATCAGCGCGGCAGTGTGCGCTCGCGCCTGGTCGAGCGTCTCGCCCGCGCCTCCGGCCCCTATGGCATGGTGGGCGGCCAGATGATCGACATCCGCGCCGAGACGGAACAGTTCGATATCTCTGTCGTCACCCGAATGCACCGGATGAAAACCGGCGCGCTGATCAACTATGCCGTCGAGATCGGCACGATCCTGCGCGAGGTGGAAGATCATATCCGCCGGGCGCTGGAAGGATTTGCTCACGACCTCGGACTGGCCTATCAGATCACGGACGACCTTCTGGATGCGACGGGGGACCAGGCGGAGATGGGCAAGGCGGCCGGCAAGGACGCCGGTCAAGGAAAAGCCACCTTCGTCACCATTCTGGGGGTGGAAGGCGCGCGAGACCGTTCGCGGCACTTGGCCGCACAGGCCAAGGACCACCTTGAACCCTTCGGCGCGCGAGCAGAAGTTTTGAGAGAGGCCGTCGACTTCATCCTCGACCGGCGCTCGTGAAAGGCTGGACCCGTATGGCACTCACCACCCCGACCCTCGACCAGGTCCGAGAGCCCTCCGACATGCGCAATTTCTCGATCGACCAGCTGCGCAAGCTGGCCGACGAGCTGCGTGCGGAGACGATCGACGCGGTCTCGGTCACGGGCGGGCATCTGGGCGCCGGTCTGGGTGTGGTCGAGCTGACCACGGCATTGCATCACGTCTTCGATACGCCGCGCGACACACTGATCTGGGATGTCGGGCATCAGTGCTATCCGCACAAGATCCTCACCGGCCGGCGTGATCGCATCCGCACCCTGCGCCAGGGCGGCGGGCTGAGCGGTTTCACCAAGCGGGCCGAAAGCGAATACGATCCGTTCGGCGCCGCGCACGCCTCGACCTCGATCTCCGCGGCGCTGGGCTTTGCCGTGGGCCGCGACCTCAAGCATGAGGACCGCAATGTCATCGCCGTGATCGGCGACGGGTCGATGTCGGCCGGCATGGCCTATGAGGCGATGAATAATGCCGGCCATATCGGCGGCCGCCTGATCGTCATCCTCAACGACAACGACATGTCGATCGCACCGCCGGTCGGTGCGATGAGCCATTATTTTGCGCGGCTGGTCTCCTCGAAGAGCTACCGGAGCCTGCGCAAGCTGGGCAAGGGCGTGGCCAAGGCGCTGCATGTCGAGGAGGCCGCCCGACGGGCCGAGGAATACATGCGCGGCATGGCCATGGGCGGCACGCTCTTCGAAGAGATGGGTTTTCGCTATGTCGGCCCGATCGACGGCCATGATCTCGACCAGCTGGTACCGGTGCTGCGCAATGTCCGTGACGGCGACAATGGCCCCGTGCTGGTTCACGTCGTCACGCAGAAGGGCAAGGGATATGCGCCCGCCGAAGCGGCCGACGACAAGTATCACGGTGTCGCCAAGTTCAATGTGGTGACCGGTGAGCAGCAGAAGTCGAAGGGCGGTCCGCCGTCCTACACCAAGGTCTTCGCGCAGCAGCTCATCCGCGAGGCCGAGAAGGACGACAGCGTCGTGGCGATCACCGCGGCCATGCCGGGCGGCACCGGGCTCGACCTGTTCGGCGAACGCTTCCCCGATCGCATGTTCGATGTCGGCATCGCCGAGCAGCATGCGGTGACCTTTGCGGCCGGTCTTGCGGCCGATGGGATGAAGCCCTTCGCGGCGATCTATTCCACCTTCCTGCAGCGCGGCTACGACCAGGTCGTCCACGATGTGGCCATCCAGAACCTTCCGGTCCGCTTTGCGATCGACCGTGCGGGCCTCGTCGGGGCCGATGGCTGCACGCATGCCGGCTCGTTCGATGTCGGCTATCTCGGGCAATTGCCCGGCATGGTGCTGATGGCCGCGGCCGACGAGGTGGAGCTGTCGCGCATGGTGGCAACGGCGACGCAGATCGACGACCGCCCGTCCGCCTTCCGCTATCCGCGCGGCAATGGCACGGGTATCGGGATGCCGGACGTCATCGAGCCGCTCGAGATCGGCAGGGGCCGGATCGTGCGCGAGGGCTCACGGATCGCCATCCTGTCGCTGGGAACGCGTCTGGGCGAGAGCCTGAAGGCTGCCGATGCGCTGGCGGCCCAGGGCTTTTCCACCACGGTTGCCGATGCGCGCTTTGCCAAGCCGCTCGACGAGGACCTCATCCTGCGCCTGGCGCGCGAGCACGAGGTGCTGATCACGGTGGAAGAGGGCGCCCGGGGCGGGTTCGGGGCGTTCGTGCTGCACATGCTGGCCGAGAAGGGCGCGCTGGACCGCGGGCTCAAGATCCGCACCATGACCCTGCCGGACGTCTTCCAGGACCAGGACACGCCCTTCAACATGTATGAAGAGGCCGGCCTCAACGCCCGTCACATCGCGGCCCGTGCGCTCGAGGCGATGGGCCATGATGAAGCCGCCGCTGAACGCATTGCCGCGGCTCTTGCGGCAAGCTGACCGCTCAGTCGAGGTGGGTGAGCGCGTGCTCGGCGAGCGCCTGGACAGCCCGGCCGTGTGACCCGACAGGATCGTCCCCGGCAAACACGTCGAGCGCGACTTCAGGCTCAAGGCCGCGCCCCTCGTGCACCACGCCCTCGGCGTCGGCGAAGATCTCGTTCGCCAGCTCGACATACCAGCCATTGGGCAGCGGTTTGGCCAGCGGGGTCGAAAAGGCGCCGCGCGTGGCCGTGCCGGCCTGTGTCACATTCGGCAATTGCCGCAGCATCATCGTCGTGATCTCGCCGGCGGACACCGTGACATCGCTCGTCAGCACATAGACCGGCCCGGTATAGCGCGGTCCGTCATGCGGCTCGATGCGATAGACCGCATCGGGCTCACCGCTCCAGTCGGTGCGGACCGTATAGCCGGTGAAGGGCGTGTCGGTGAAACGGCTGGCGATTGCACGCGTGACGGCATCATAGCCGCCGCGATTGTTGGACAGGTCGAGGATGACGGCATCCGCATCGGCAAAGCCGGTCAGGGCTTCGTCGAGCATTGTGTCGAGGGCTGCGAGCTCGGCGGCGGCCCATTCCGGCGTGCCGGGCGTTTGCGTGTCCGTGAAGCCGCCCATGGTGAATATCTGGATATAGCCGACACGGCCGTCGATCATGCCGGTTATGACGCGATCATTGCCGATATGGCGTGCGCCCGGATCGAGAACCTCCCCGAGGGTCTGCTCGATCAGGCCGATGAGCCAGGGCGTTTCACCGATACCGCCGGCGATCATGGGCAGGGTGGTCCCCAGCCCGTACTGGGCGCGATGACGCTCGCCGTCGAATTCGGCAATCAGCTTGGTGTGACTGTCGCCCAGCGGTTCGATCAGGCTGGCGAGAAGGGCGAAGACGTCCGCATCGCTCATATCGTCGCTCAGCCGGGCCCGTGCCTCGGCGACCCGGGCCTGCCAGTCGACACCGCGGCGTTCGAAGAAGGCGTAGTGGCGTTCGAAGATCGAGGTGAAGACATCGAAGGTCGCGCGCCGGCCCGAGAGGTCTTGTGCGCCACACGTCTCCGGCAGGGCACCCAGCCGTTCGAAAACCGTATTGCCGTCGCTGGGCAGGTATTCGAACTTCGCGCGGTCTGAGCCCAGCGGCGTGATGTAGCGATACTCCACCTGGCTCATCAGGGTCGGACCGTCTTGCGCGGTCGCGTAGCACCCGGCGGGCGTATCCTGCCAGCGCGTGATCCCGTCCGCGTCGATCTCCAGGATCCAGCCATATTCGGCGGAGTGCCAGATGCCGCGCGCCGGCTCGATCGTGCCGTTGCTGCCGAAAATTTCACGAGGCTGCGCGAACGCGGAGGACTCCCCGCAGGCGGTCAGAATCAGCGCTGCACAGACAGCAAGGCAAGAAGGTCGGGACATGGGGAAGCTCAAAAAATGACTGCGGTCATCTTTTAGCGATCCTCTGGCTCCCCGGCAAGGGGCTGATAGCCTGCCAGCGCACACAGGCGCGACAGCCGGCTTTCCACGCGGTCTTCCAGCCGTCCGTTCTGACCCGAAGTCAGCCATTCGCGAATCGAGCCCGTCACCAGCGTGACAACCAGATCCGCCATGGCGGCGGCGTCGGTCGATGCGGGAAGCGCGCCGGCATCGCGGGCTGCGGCAATCATCCCCGCAATGTCCCCGGCGACCAGTTGATCGGCCAGGCTCTCGGCCGCCTGGACTGACGGTGTGGCAACCGCATGCATGTGTTTGGCCTGCCACATCCGGGGGGATGCTGCTGCAAGATCCGAACTGCGCAGGGCGAGGGCCGTCAGGCGCCGGGGCAGGGGCGCGCCGGTCAGCTCCGGCGGTTCGATGCGGGTCCGCGCGATGACATCCGCATACCATTCGGCGATCAGGTCGGCCTTGCCGGGAAAGTGGTTGAAGAAGGTCCCCTTGGCCACGCCGGCGGCCGCAACGATCTGGTCCACGCTGACGGCGTCATAGCCATCCCGTTCGATCAACGTGAGGGCCGCGTCATAGAGGGCTTTGCGAACCGCCCGCTTTTTGCTTTCTCTCTTGCCGGTCATCGGCGCAGGATGCGCAGTTTGGTGACCGCAGTCACTTATTATCCGCAGGACCTCGATGCGCGCTGACCGCTACCTCGTCGAACACGGCTATTTCGAAACCCGCGCCCGGGCGCAGGCCGCGATTGCGGCGGGCAAGGTCCGGGCCGATGGCGAACCGGTCGGCAAGCCGTCGCAGAAAATCGCGCCGGGCGCCCGGATCGAGGCGGAGGAGGCGTTTCCCTGGGTGTCGCGTGCGGCGCTGAAACTGGTGGCGGCGCTTGATGCCTTCGATATCGATCCGGCGGGGCGGGTCTGCCTCGATGTCGGGGCCTCGACAGGCGGTTTCACCGAAGTCCTGCTGTCGCGCGGCGCGCGGCATGTCTATTCGGTCGATGTCGGGCGGGATCAGCTGCACGCCCGGCTTCAGTCCGATCCGCGTGTGACCTCCCTTGAAGGCATGGATGCGCGGGCGCTGCAGCCGGACCTGTTCACCGAGCCGCCATCGCTCGTGGTCTGCGACGCCAGCTTCATCTCGCTGCTCAAGGTGATCATGCGGCCGCTGGAGCTGGCTGCACCGAGCGCCGAACTGATCGCCCTGATCAAACCCCAGTTCGAGGTCGGCAGGGCGGCCATCGGCAAGGGCGGTCTCGTGAAGAACGAGGCCGATCGCCAGCGCGCCGTTGACACGGTTTGCGCCGGGCTCGAGGCCGGTTCGGATTTCAGGGTCGGCGCGGTCATCGACAGTCCGGTCGAAGGGGGTGACGGCAACAGGGAATACCTTATGGCCGCCACCCGCTCAGACCAGCATGAAAGCTCGAAATGACCGCGATTTAATGGCTCAATAGGTGTCGGCCGGACGCCAGATGCCGTCGGCACCCTGACACATCTGGATCTGGTCGCTCACGGTCAGGCCATAGCTGTCGACGCTCTGGGTCCGGCGCCACTCGCACCGGCCGGTTGCCGACACGGTCGTGTAGGTCGACGAGGCCGAATAGGTGCGCGCCGGCTCGTTGCGCTGGCCACCCAGAAGCTCGCCCGAGGACCCGTAGCCGCCGTCGTAATAGCGGTCATCGCCATAGCCGGCATTGCTGTCATAGTAGCGATCATCCTCATAATACGGATCGTCGCCGTAATAGCCGGTATCGCCATAATAGCCGTCCGGCTTTCCCGGATAGCGGTTGTCCGGATAGCGATTATTGGCCGGATAACGGGTATTGCCGCAGTCCCCGCCGCCGGCGATGCCGGCCCCGATCAGGGCGCCGACACCGGCCCCGGCGATCGTACCGACTTCCTCGGCATTGCCGCGATCGCGGTGCTCATAGCGGCGGTCGCGCCGGCCGTAATAGCCGCGGCCATGGCGGCGGGCATCGTCCCAGCGGGCGTGGCGGTCCCAGCGGTCGGGACGGCCATGGCGGTTGTTGTTGCTGTCGTCAGCCAGCTCATTGCCGATCACGGCACCGAGAATGCCGCCGATCAGCGCACCGGCAACCTGCCGGTTCTGGCGGCCGGCTTCACAGTCCTGATAGGTCTGGCCCGAACGGGCGCCATAGGACTGGGCTTCGGCGACGGCCGGCAGGGTTGCCGAAAGGGCCGTCGCGGCGAACAGGGCGGGTGTCAGCAGTTTCATCGTGTGCCTCCATGCGTCGGGAGTGCCTTGTCCCGATGTACAGCTGATCCTAGGCGGCTGGCGATGAGCCCAGGATGAACGGGCAGATGACAGTTTCGCAATCCCCCGGACAAGGCCCGTCACATGCACAAACGGGGCCGGTGCGAACCGGCCCCGTCCGGCATGCGCCCGAAGCGGGAGATCTACTGGCGGTGGGCAACCTGCCAGTCGCCATAGCCGTCGCGGCACATGCGCACACGGTCGTAGTTGTAGGTACCGTCAGGCATGTAGATCTCGGCATCGCCCCACCGGCATTCGCGTCCGGCCGTGTAGTAGGTCTCGCGAACGACAATCGTGCCGCGCACCCCGGAATACGGGTTCGCCCAGTAATAGGGTTCTCCATACTCGAAGGCATAGTTCATGGCGTAGTGGTATTGCGCCCGATCGCAGTTATCCATGCGGTCGAGACTGCTGCCCAGCGCCGCACCGAACCCGGCACCCAGCAGGATGCCGGCGCCGACACTGTCATCGCCCGCAGCCGCACCGCCGACGAGGGCGCCGAGCAGCGCGCCGACGATGGCGCCATCGCTGCCATTGCGGTCATAGCGGCACAGCCCGTCATAATAGGCAAAGCGGCGGCCCTCATAGCCATGGCTGTAATACTGGCGGTGATAGCGCCAGCGGTCAGAAGGTCCCCAATGGCCGTAATAGCGGGCGTTGGACCAGCCGCGATTCATGTGATGGACCCAGTGCAGGCGTGCCTGGCGGCGGGCCCGGTCGCGATAGAAGTCGCGGCGGCGCTGGGCATACTCCCAGCGGCGGCGGTCGTGATGGGCGCCGGGGCGGCGTCCGCGGTCATTGTCCCAGCGGCGGTCCCGGCGATTGTCGTGATAGTCCCGGCGCTGATCGCGGCGATCCCAAGCGGGGTTTCGGCCATGCCGGTCACGGCCGGCATCGCGATGATCCCGGCGCCGGTCCCAGTCGCGCTGGTCGCGGCGATTATTGTCCCAGCCCCGCCGGTCGCGGCGGTCATTATCCCAGCCGGGATGACGTCCATCGCGATCACGGCCGGCATCGCGACGGTCCCGGCGATTGTCCCAGTTGCGCTGGTCGCGGTGGTCATCATTCCAGCCCGGATTGCGGCCATCGCGGTTCCGGTCACCGCCCCGGTCCCGGCGGTCATGTCCGCCCGGCTGACCGTCGCGCCGGCGATCGCCGCGTCCGGCTCCGGGCGGCGGGTCACGGCGCTCGCGACGGGCTTCGCCGTGATCGCGGCCGCGCCGGTCTCGCGCTTCCCGTCTTTCCCGGTCGGGGCGTGCCTGGCGGCGGTCGGGATCGCCATAGCTGTTGCCGCTTTCCTGCCGCTGGGCGTCCGCAGGCGCGGCCACCGCCAGTGTGGCAGGCAAAAGAACGAGGGCGACAAGGGCGGTGCCAAGCAGATGATGCTTGCGTGGTGTCATGGGACACGCCTCCGGGTCTACGCCGGGACGGACCCGACCAGGTTGACCGAAGGTTAATCCCGTATGGATGAGCCCAGCATGAACAGGGCCTTCATCTTTCGTCCGAACCCGGAAAATGGTTCAGAACGCGCTCTGTCCTGCGTGCCGCAGCTTGTGATCCGCCAGCACGAGCGCGGCCATGGCCTCGCCGACCGGGACCGCACGGATGCCGACGCAGGGATCGTGGCGGCCGCGGGTTTCGATCTCGGTCTCGTTGAAGTCGCGGTCCAGCGTGCGCCGGGGAACGCGGATCGAGGAAGTCGGCTTGACGGCAAAGCGCACGACCAGATCCTGGCCGGTGGAAATGCCGCCGAGCACGCCGCCATTATGGTTCGACAGGAAATGCGGACCGTCCTCGCCCATGCGCATCTCGTCCGCCGCCTCTTCGCCGCGCAGGGCGGCCGAGCCGAAGCCGGCACCGATCTCGACACCCTTGACGGCATTGATCGTCATCATCGCCATGGCCAGGTCGCTGTCCAGCTTGCCATAGACGGGTGCGCCCCATCCGGCCGGCACACCGGAAACCACGACTTCGACGATGGCACCGGTTGAGGAACCGTCACGGCGCAGCGCGTCCATGTCCGCTTCCCACAGGGCGGCGGTTTCCGCGTCCGGGCAGAAGAAGGGGTTCTCGTTCACCTGGTCCCAGTCCCAGCGTGAGCGGTCGATGGCACGGGCACCCACCTGGACCAGTGCGGCCCGGATCGCGATCCCGTCTCCCAGCACCTTGCGGGCAATGCCGCCGGCGGCCACGCGCATGGCCGTCTCGCGGGCCGATGAACGCCCGCCGCCGCGATAGTCCCGCACGCCATACTTCATGTCATAGGTGTAGTCGGCGTGGCCGGGACGCCACTTGTCGCGGATATCGCCATAATCCTTTGACCGCGCATCGACATTCTCGATCATCAGCCCGATCGGCGTGCCTGTGGTGACAGAGCCGCCCGTGCGGTCGTCCTCGAACGTGCCGGACAGGATACGCACGCGATCCGGTTCCTGGCGCGGCGTGACATGGCGGCTGGAGCCCGGGCGGCGCATGTCCAGCCAGGGCTGGAGATCCTCCTCGCTCAGGGGAATTCCGGCCGGGCAGCCATCGACGACGGCACCGATGGCCGGGCCGTGGCTTTCGCCCCAGGTGGTGATCCTGAACAAGTGTCCGAATGAGTTGTGAGACATGATCGATCCGCGT
>PANX01000120.1 GCA_002707795.1 Maricaulis sp. | reverse complement strand
GGCGGCGAGGGGCGTGTTGCCGACATAGCCGTCAAGGACGGACGCATCGCTGCAATCGGCACCGATCTGGGCGAGGCGAAGCGGACGCTGGACGCCAGCGGCCGGATCGTCACGCCGGGCTTTATCGACATCCACACCCATTATGACGGGCAGGCCAGCTGGGACGAGGAATTGCGTCCCTCGATCGATCATGGCGTGACGACGGCGGTGATGGGCAATTGCGGCGTCGGCTTTGCCCCGGTGCGCGAAGCCGATCACGACAAGCTGATCAAGCTGATGGAAGGCGTCGAGGATATCCCCGGCACGGCGCTCTACGAGGGGCTGACCTGGGACTGGGAAAGCTTTCCGGAATACATGGATGCGCTGGCGAAAATGCCGCGCACCATCGATATCGCCGCCATGGTGCCGCACGATCCGCTGCGGGTTTATGTCATGGGCGACCGGGCCGTGTTCTCCGAACCGGCCAATGACGACGACATCGCCACCATGCGACGGCTCACCCGCGAGGCGCTGGAAGCGGGCGCCATCGGTTTCGCCACGGGCCGGTCGGATGTGCACAAGACGGCCGACGGCGACTGGACGCCGTCCTCGGAATCCACGCGTGACGAGCTGACCGGCATTGCCCGTGCCTTCGAAGGGCTGGGCCATGGCGTCGTGCAGGCTGTGTCCGATTTCAATCTCGAACGCGGCGAGCAGGATTTCGACGAAGAATGGGAGATCATCGCCGACTATGCCAAGGCATCGGGCCGGCCGTTTTCCTTCTCCCTGATGCAGCGCGATTTCGCGCCGGATCAGTGGAAGAAGCTGATCGGGCTGACCGAGAAGCTGAAGGCAGAGGGCGTGGATGCCCGCATGCAGGTGGCGCCGCGTGCGATCGGTGTTTTCCTTGGCTTCAACTGCACCTTCCACCCCTTCATGGGCTATCCCAGCTACAAGACCATCGCGCACCTGCCGCTGGACCAGCGGGTCGCGAAGATGAAGGAGCCGGCTTTCAAGGCGCAGATCCTGTCGGAAAAGACCGACAAGCTGTCCGGGCCGGGTTCGTCCGTGCCGCCGCTCGCCGATCTGCTGATGGAGCATATCGAGATGGTGGCGGAGAAATTCTTCCAGCTCGGCGATCCGCCGGACTATGAGCAGCCGCCGGAACGTTCGCTCGCCGCGCGGGCCCGCGAAAACGGCGTGCCGCTGATGGAGATGGTCTATGACACGCTGCTCGAGCGTGACGGTCAGGAGCTGATCTACCTGCCGCTCTACAATTACACCGAGCTCAACTACGACAATGTGCTCGAGATGATGGAGCATCCCCAGGCGCTCTACGGCCTGTCCGACGGCGGCGCCCATGTCGGCACGGTATGCGATGCGTCCATGCCGACCTACATGCTCACCCACTGGACACGCGACCGCACACGCGGACGGCGCCTCACCCTGGAGAAGGTCGTGCGCATGCTCACCGGTGCGCAGGCCGATTATCTGGGCATGACGGATCGGGGTTATCTGCGTGCCGGGATGAAGGCCGATATCAACATTATCGATCTCGACAATCTCCAGTCCGAACCGCCGCACATGGAGAAGGACCTGCCGGCCGGCGGTCAGCGCCTGTTGCAGGGCGCGCGCGGCTATGACGCGACCATCGTGTCCGGCGAGATCGTGATGGAAAAGGGCCGGCTGACCGGTGCGCGACCCGGCACGCTCTACCGCGCCGGACGAACCGCCATCGCGGCAGAATAGGATCGATCCCCCCGGATGTGAGCGAAATGTAATCCGCTCGTTTGCATCCGGGGGGGCTTCCTTCCGCATCGTGGTCGCGATGACAGAGGGAGGGACCTTATGATCACCGATATTGCAGGCGTGCTGCTGGGGACAGCGCTCGCTGCCGCGACGCCACTTGACGATTTTCTCGATGCCATGGCCCAGGGCGGCCAGTTTGAAGGCGTGGTCCGGGTCGAAACGGCCAGCGCGCCGGTCTTCGAACGGGCCTTCGGCTATGCCGATGTGGAAGAAAGCCGGGCCAACACACCGGACACACGCTTTCATATCGCCTCGATCACCAAGACCTTCACCGCAACCCTGGTCCTGCGCGCTGCAGAGACCGGCGCCCTGTCGCTGGACGATCGGCTTGTGCACTGGGTGCCGGAGCTGGATGCGGCGTCCTATGGCGATGTGACGCTGCGCCACCTGCTTGAACATACCGGCGGGTTGATGCGCGATCATACCGAAGCGCTCGGGAGTGGAGAGGACAGTCCGGAGGCCATGGTCGAGGCGCTCAACGCGGTCGGGCCGCAATCCGGGCCCGGCGCGCGCTACACCTATTCCAATACCGGCTATGCGCTGCTTGCGCTGGTTCTTGAGCGTGCCACCGGCCAAACCTATTCCGCGCTTCTGGAAAACTGGATCGTGGTTCCGGCCGGTCTTGAGGCAACGACCTATGGCGTGCCCGAAAACCCCGCACTGATCGCGACAGGGGTCGACATGCCGGACCTTGTGACGCGCGTTCCGGTCGACGTGACCGACTTCCGCGGCGGCCTGCCCGGCGCCAGCGGTATCTTCACGACGGCCCATGATCTCGTACGCTTCGGGCGGGCGCTGGAAGCCGGTGACCTGATCGCGCCGGCCAGCCTGGATATCATGCTCGCCGGGATCCCGGCGGAAGGGTCGGATGGCGATGATGCCATGGGCTGGATGCGGGTCGGTCTGGGCGAGGACGCCATGGCCTGGGTCGCATCGGGCGCTTCGGATGGCTATCTCTCCGTGCTGATGATCGACAATCGCCCGGACGATCTGGTCGCTGCAGCCGTGCAGAACAATTCCCGCGCCGGCCGTTCCGGCTCGCTCGCCCTCCTGCGCGGGCTGATCTATACGCGCATGCTCGACCGTCCCGGCGATGCGGCCGTGCCGCCGTCGCCATTGGCCGACGCGCTCGCGGTTCTCGAGGCCGACGGTGTCGAGGCGGCCAGCGCCTATCTCGACACGCTGGACTGGAGCGATATGCCGGTCGCAAGTGCCGCAGCTTCCCAGGCCGTGGGCACGCCCGATGGCGGGGTCGGTGAAACCGCCTACGCCTGGGCACCGGCGACAGCCGATGCCGGTGAGGAATGGCTCGAACTGGGCTTCGAGACTCCGGCCGATGCACGTTATCTGGACATCCACTTCACCCAGATCCCCGATGCGCTGCGTCAGGTCCGGATTGAGCCCGGCGATATCGTCCTCGGTACCGGCGATGCGCAGCGGACAACCTCGGAGGACGGCGCGCCGGTCGTGCGTTTTGCGCTTCCGGACGGTGTCCGTCCGGCCTCGGTGCGGATTGAGCTGGAGACGGCTCAGACACCCGGCTGGCCGCAGATCGATGCGGCTGGTCTGGTTGATGGTGATGGCAACACGCACTGGGCGGTCTGGGCGGAAGCCAGCACCAGCGCCTTCATGAGCGGCGCTGTGTCCATGCACGACCTGCCGACACCGGACATTCTGGCCAAGCTGGCCCGGCGCCTGGACGAGAATGGCGAGGCCGTACGGGCGCGCGATGTCAGCGCCCTGCGCGAGATGCGGATGCGATAGGCGGCTCTTGCGGTAAGGCTCGGCATGGATCGCGAAACAGGCTAGACCGGTCGCGTATCCATGCTGCAGCTGCCCATGACGGCCCGCAAATGACGCTTCTCCTAGCCTATCTGGCCCTTGCACTTGTCGTGTCCTTCCTGTGTTCGATCTCGGAAGCCGTTCTGCTGTCGGTCCGGCCGGCGCATGTCGAGGCGCTGCGCCGCAAGAAACATCCCGCCAGCGAGGCCCTGCAGACCCTGCAGGCCAATCTCGACCGGCCGCTTGCCGCCATTCTCACGCTGAACACCGTTGCCCACACGGTCGGCGCCGCGGGCGTCGGTGCCCAGGCGATCGTGGTGTTCGGCAATGAATTCGTCGGCCTGACCTCGGCGATCCTGACCCTGTTGATCCTGGTCCTGTCTGAAATCATCCCCAAGACGCTCGGTGCCGTGCACTGGCAGTCCCTGGCGCCGACCGTGGGCCGGATGGTGCTCTGGCTGACCCGGCTGATGACACCCTTTGTCTGGTTTTCCGAAAAGCTGACCGGCGTGATCGCGCGGTCCGGCGAAAGCGCTTTCACCTTCTCGCGCGACGAGATGCGGGCGATGGCCGAGATCGGCGCCCGCGAAGGCGTGCTCGACGACAAGGAATTGGCGGTCGTCTCCAACCTGATGCGCCTGCACCGGCTGAAGGTGGAGGACATCATGACGCCGGCCTCCGTCATGGTCTCGGTCAGCGGCGACGAGACAGTGCGCGCCTTCTTCGATGCCCACGCCCAGACGCCGTTCTCGCGCCTGCCGGTCTTCGACAGCACTGCGCATCATGTCAGCGGCTATGTTCTCAAGTCCGATCTGCTCCTCGCCCAGGCGCGCGATGAGTTCGACCGGACCATTGCCGAGTTCAGCCGCGAGATTATCACCTTGCGTGACGATATCAGCGCTTCAGCCGCTTTCGACCGGCTGACCCGGTCGAAAGGGCATCTGGCTGTCGTGGTCGACGAGTTCGGCACGCTGCGCGGCCTGGTGACCATGGAAGACGTGGTAGAGACCCTGCTCGGCCTGGAAATCACCGACGAGGCGGACACGGTCGAGGACATGCAGATCCTCGCCCGCCAGCGCTGGCGTGACCGGATGACCGCCATGGGGCTCGATCCCGACTCGATGCCGGATGGCGGCCCCGGCTAGGCCGGGACCGGCGTTCCGATCGCTTCGGCAGCCGCCGTCTTGAGGGCGTTCATGATCGCCAGATATGGGAAGGGACCGTGGCTGATGCGGGCGACGCCCAGGGCTGCGAGGCGTTCGCGATCCGGCATGCCCGGCATCATCATCGCATTCACGGGCAAGGGCGAAGCCGTGCAGATCTGCCCGATCAGGTCTTCCCGGGCCAGCCCCGGTACGAAGAAACCGCTCGCCCCGGCCCCGGCATAGGCGGCGGCGCGGGTCCCGGCTTCACCGATAAGGGCCGCCTGACGGTCCGCATCGCGTTCCTTCAGGAAAAGATCGGTCCGCGCATTGATGAAGAGCGGGATGCCGGCCTCGTCGGCGGCCTTGCGGATCGCGCGGATCCGGCCGGCCTGGACCTCGACGGGATAAAGACCGTCACCGCCGATAATCTGGTCCTCGAAATTGATGCCCACAGCGCCGGTCCCGATCAGGCGGGCGGTGTTGGCGGCCAGCGCGTCGGGCGCTTCGGCATAGCCGCCCTCGAAATCCACGCTCACCGGCAGTTCGCTCGTCTCGACAATGCGCCGTACAGTGGCCAGCAGGGCGTCGAGCGGCAGGGCCTGGGCATCCTTGTAGCCCTGGGCCGCGGCGGCGGACGCACTGCCGGTTGCCAACGCCTTGGCCCCGGCTTTCGCCACGGCACCGGCCGACCCGGCGTCCCAGATATTGTACAGCACCAGCGGCGCGCCCTTCACGTGCAGTGCGGCAAAGCGGCGGGCGAGATCTCCCTGCGTCATGCGACAATCCTCCTCGAAATCGCAAGTTCCGGGTGGACATGTAGGAAGCCGCAAAGCCCGCCGCTCGCGGAAAACGGACTTGGACGAGGGCCTATCTCACATAGCTCGCGCCGTTGATGTCGATGCAGCTGCCGGTGGCGCTGCGGCAGGCGCCGGAGGCGAGGAAGGCGCACATGGCAGCGATCTCTTCAGGCTGGGCGAGGTCGCCGATCGGGATTTCGGCCTTCGCGCGGGCCCGGTCGGCCTCGTGCTGCGGTCCCATACGGGTGTCGATCCAGCCGGGGGCGAGGGCATAGGCATAGATGCCGTTTGCGCCCCATTGCCGGGCGATCGTCTTGGTGAGGGCGAGAACGGCGCCCTTGGAGGCGGCATAGGCCATGTGATTGCGGTCTTCGCCGCGATAGCCGGCCCGGCTGGCGATATTGATGATGGATCCGCCGCCGCTGGCGGCCATCTCCGGGATGGCGGCGCGGCAGATATCCGCCATCGCCATCAGATTGACCTGCAGGGTCAGCGCCCAGACCGCTTCCCAGTCGGCATCGCTGGCGTCCAGCGGGCTGGCAGGGTGGATGCCGGCATTGTTGACAATGATGTCGAGCCGGCCCGAGGCGAGGTGCAGCGCGGCGTCGTAGAGATCCCGCCCGCCGCCGGGGCGGGACAGATCGGCCTGGACAGCACCGAGCGCGGCCGGTCCGATGTCCTGAACGGCCTTGTCGGCATCGGCCATATTGGCATTGCCGTGCAGCACGACTTCCGCGCCCTGGGCGGCAAACAGATGGGCGGCGGCGAGGCCGACGCCATGACTGGAGCCTGTGACAAGTGCGCGTTTTCCGGTGAGGGGAAGTGACATGGGCGGGCCTGTACTTGGTGTGATTGGGGATGACGCGTGCTAGCGCAAGTTGGAGATGCGGCCAAGACAAGGTGCTTTTCTTCCCCACGATGTGGGGAAGTGGGCCGATGCGCAGCATCGGGTCGAAGGGGCGCCGGCGGAGCCGGCGGGAGGCCAAGCGTGCCGTCAACAAACCGCCGCGCGCGGCGGCCCCTCCGTCTCGCCGCTGACGCGGCGATCCACCTCCCCAACAGGGTTGGGGAGGAAAGACGATGGCGCTACTTCATCTGCCGTTTCGCCACCGTCTCGAACATCTTGCCGTAGGGCGGGGCGAGGAGGCGGGAGGGGTGCCATTTGCCGGTCGAGAAGACCGAGCGTTCGTGGGTGAAGGTGAGGAAACCCGCCTCGCCATGATAGGCCCCCTGGCCGGAAGCGCCGACGCCGCCGAAGGGCAGGTCGGGCACCGAGAGATGCAGAAGGTTGATATTGACCGCCGCGCCGCCGGACATCGTCTCGTCCAGCACGCGTTGCGCCTGCGTCTTGTCGGTCGAGTAGACATAGAGCGCCAGAGGGTGGTCGCGGTCGCCGACAAAGTCGATCGCCGCGTCGAGTTCACTGTAGCCGACCATCGGCAGGACCGGACCGAAAATCTCTTCGGTCATCACCGCGGCATCGGCCGGCGGGTTGAGCACCACGGTCGGCGGGATCTTGCGCGCAGCCTGTGCGGCCTGGGCGTCATGCTCGGGCTGCAGGATCTCGGCACCGCCCTGGCGGGCTTCCTCGATCATGGCGTTGAGACGGTCATAGTGCCTGTCCGAGACGATGGCCGTGTAGGCATCATCGCTCGAGGCGTCGGGGAACTGGTGCGCAGCGACATTGATGATCGCCTCGCCCAGATCGCGCTCGGATCCTTTCGGCGCCAATACATAGTCGGGGGCCACACAGGTCTGGCCGGCATTGAACAGCTTGCCCCAGGCAATGGACTTGGCGGCCGCGTCCTGCGGATAGTCCGGCGTGACGATGGCCGGCGACTTGCCGCCCAGTTCCAGCGTCACCGGCACCAGGTTCTCGGCGGCGGCCTTGGCCACCAGACGGCCGACCTGGGTCGAGCCGGTGTAGAAGAGATGGTCGAATTTCAGCTTGGTGAAAGCCTCGCCAACGGCCGGGCCGCCGGTGATCACGGCGACATGGTCTTCCTCGAAGGCGTCGGCCAGCAGGCGCTTCATCAGCTCGGCTGTGCCGGGCGTGTATTCGGATGGCTTGATCATCGCCCGGCAGCCCGCACCCAGTGCCGCCACGAGCGGAGCCATGGCCAGCTGGAAAGGATAATTCCAGGGCGAAACGATGCCGGCAACGCCCTTGGGCTCGCGGCGGATTTCCGCCTTGCCCGGCATCAGCGTCATCGGCACGCCGACCTTGCGGGTCTTCGCCCATTTGACGAGATGCTTTTTTGTGTGTTCGGCGTCCTGGATGACAAAGGCGATCTCGGCGATCACGCTTTCCTCGCGCGCCCGGTTGCCGAAATCCTTCGAGATCGCCTCGGCGATCGCGTCGGCATTGGTGCGGCACAGGCCGGCGATCCGGTCGAGATCGGCCTTGCGCTTGTCCAGCGGCCGGTGCCGCTCGGTCCGGAAGGCCGCCTTCTGGGCTTCCAGCACCGCCTTCATGCGTTCGATCTGCTTGGCTTCGGCTTCGCTCATGTCAGCCTCCTTTGGCCGGTCGGTCAGTGTTGTCAGGCATTGTCTTCGGCGATCATCGCTGCGGCCCGGGTTGCGATCATGATGGTTGGCGCGTTGGTATTGCCGCCAACGAGGCGCGGCATGACCGAGGCATCCACCACGCGCAGACCGTCGATGCCTTTCACGCGGCAGCGGCTGTCGGTGACGGCCAGCTCGCCCGATCCCATCGCGCAGGTCGATGTCGGATGGTAGAGCGTTTCCGCCCGTGCGCGCACATCGTCGCGCAAATCCGACATCGTGGCCACATGGGGGCCCGGATAGCGCTCGGCCTTGCGGTCATGGTCGAAGGCCGGCGCGTTGAGAATGTCGCGGACCTTGGCCAGCCCGTCGGTCATCACATCGAGATCCCATTCCTCTTCCAGATAATTGGGCTGGATGGCCGGGTGGTCGTGGGGATCGGTCGATTTCAGCGTGATCTCGCCGCGGCTCTTCGGATAGAGCTGGCAGACATGCAGGGTGATGCCGTGGCCGCTTGTCTTCTCCATACCGTGCGGATTGGAGATGGCCGGAATGAAAACCAGCTGCAGGTCGGGCAGGTCGCCGGCATAGGCCGACTTGATGAAGGCGCCGCCCTGGACCGGGTTCACCGTGAACGGCCCGTCGCCGCGCAGCGCCCAGCGCAGCACCATGTACATGTGCTGGGGCAGGGAGCGCAGGGAATTGCCGATCGAGGTCGCGGACTTCGTCCAGACCTGTGCCGTTACATCGAGATGGTCCTGCAAATTCTTGCCGACACCGGGCAGGTCGTGCTCGACCGAGACGCCCGCCTCGCGCAGCTCGTTGGCGGGACCGATGCCCGAGAGCAGCAGGGTCTGGGGCGAGTTGATCGCGCCGCCGGACAGGATCACCTCCTTGCGGGCCGTGATGACCGTTGTCTCACCGTCCAGGTCGACCTCGACGCCCGTGGCACGGCCGTTTTCCAGCACCACCCGGCGCACCATCGCGCCGGTGCGCACCGAGCAGTTCTCACGCTCCAGCGCCGGACGCAGGAAAGCGTCGGCGGCGGAACAGCGCTTGCCGTTCTTCTGGGTGACCTGGTAGGGGCCGAAACCCTCCTGGGCCGGGCCGTTGAAGTCGGCATTGCGCTTGTATTGCAGCTGGTCGGCGGCCTTGAAGAAATCCTCGGTCAGCGGGTTGAGCGGGGCAATGTCCGACACCCAGAGCGGGCCGCCCGTACCGTGCAGCTCGCTTTCGCCGCGGGTCTGGTGCTGTACCTCCTTGAAGGCGGGCAGGGCGTTCTTCCAGCCCCAGCCTTTAGCGCCATAGACCTGTTCCCACTCGTCGTAATTCTCCTTGGCGCCGCGCATGTAATGCATGGCGTTGATCGAGGAGGAGCCGCCCAGCGTCTTGCCACGCGGCCAGAGCAGTTTGCGGTCGTTGAGGTGTTTTTGCGGCTCGGTCCAGTAGCCCCAGTTGAACTGCTCGCCCGTCACCGCGTATTGCAGCAGCATCGGCGTGCGGATGATGGGGCTGTTATCGCTGCCGCCGGCCTCGAGCACGAGGACGCTGACACCGGGATCTCGCGACAGGCGTTCGGCGACCGTACAGCCGGCCGAACCGGCGCCGCAGATGACATAGTCGAATTCCAGATCACTCATCGCCGGGCTCCCCGGTCTCGGATGCGGCGGCTTCTTCGGGAATGGCCGGCGTGTCCGGATCGTCGCCGTAGTGGGCGGCGAGGGCCCGCATCGCGGCGAGCGACTCCGCGGTGCGGCCGCCCCATTCCGTGTCGGCGGCGGTGCGGGCGATCACGATATTGCGGCGCTCATCGACCCAGACATACTGGCCGTAGACGCCGGCCATGAAATATTCGCCGTCATGGTTTTCGGGCACCCAGAAGTGCAGGCCATAACCGCGATGGGCGTAGACCGCGTCGGGGCCGGCTTCCTGGAAGGGGGCGTTGGGGCGCGTGGCCTGCTCCACCCAGCCTTCCGGCACCAGGCGCTCGCCGTTCCAGACACCGTCCTGCAGGTAGAACTGGCCGAAGCGGGCATAGTCCTCGAGTGTTGCATTGAGGCAGCAATAGCCGATCGCCATGCCGCGCTCGCCGGGCACATTCTGGTTCCAGTAGGCCTCGCCGGTCATGCCGATCGGGCGCCAGATCTCCGCTTCGACGATATCGGCCAGCGGCGCATTCCACACGCCGCGCGCGACGGCCGAGAGCACCTGGGTATTGGCGGAGACATAGTGCAGGTCTTCACCGGCCGGACGGTTGCGTTCGACTTCCGCGACCATGGCGTCGATATCGCGGCCGAAGATATTGGCGCCGAAGAAGAGGCGGCGGATATCGGAATCCGGGGCGCCATAGTCTTCCTCGAAATCCACGCCGGCCGACATCATGAGAAGGTGGCGCAGCGTGGTCTGGCCATAATCCGTGCCGCCATATTGCGGTGCGAACATCTCGGCCGTCTGGTCGAGATTGGCGATGCGGCCCTGATGGATCGCCATGGCGATCAGCGTGGCGACATAGCTCTTGCCGACCGACCAGGAGGTGTGACGGGTCTCGGGCGTCGAACCCAGCAGGTATTGCTCGTGCACCACGGCGCCGTTGTGCAGCACCATAAGACCGGTTGCACGCGAGTCCGAGAGCCAGTCATCGACCGTCCGTTCGGCGCCGTTGAAGGTGTAGGCGACATTCACCTGATCGGTTTCGCGCGGCAGCGGTGTTGCCGATTCGGACGGTTCTATCGTGCGATAGGGGAAAACCTCGTCCATGTGGCGAAACGTGTCCGGAAGGCTTTCCGGCTGTGTCGCAGCCTGGATTTCAGCCGGTGAATATTCGGACCACGGGCGGAAGAACCAACCGGCGGCAGCGAGGGCGAGAACGCCAAGTATAGCGACCAACCCCATGATAAGTTTTTTCATTTTTCTCCCCAACGACAGCCTTATGAACGCTGTTCACTCGGCAGCCTAAGCACAGTTGGGCGGCTTGAAAAGAGGTCGCGGAAAGGCTGTGTTTGAAAAACACCGGTGAGGTTTGCTTGCATCAATTCCGACAAGAATTTTGTGCAAATCGGAGAAACCGGCTGACAGCCGCCATGAGCGGTGTTCATATAACAATTGTGAAACGCGGATCGGTTGGCACATACAAACCGCGTGAAGAGGGGAGTTAATTCCATGAAAAAGCTGAACAAGGCGGCCGTTCTGGGCACGACCGCCATTCTGTCGGGCCTGATCGGTGCGTCCGGCGCACTGGCACAGGTCGACGTCATCACCGTGACGGCACAAAAGCGCAAGCAGACGCTGCAGGAAGCGCCCGTCTCGGTTGCGGCCGTCACCGGCGAGCAGATCGAGCAGTCGCAGATCCGCGACGCGGCCGACCTGCAGACCCTGGTTCCGTCCCTGCGCGTGGCCGAGTTCGCCACGTCCACCAACACCGAATTCAACCTGCGCGGCATCGGTACGTCGAGCTTCAACCCGGGTCTGGAACCGTCGGTCGGTGTCTTCATCGACGGCGTCTATCGTCCGCGCTCCGGTTCGGCCATCAACGACCTGATCTCGATCGAGCGTGTCGAGGTTATCCGCGGTCCGCAGTCCACCCTGTTCGGCCGCAACACGCCGGCCGGCGTGGTGTCGATCATCACCCAGCAGCCGGAATACGAGTTCGGCTATGTGGGCGAACTGACGATCGGCAACAACAACACGCACATTGCGCGTGCCTCCGTCACCGGTCCGATCAACAGCACGATGGCGCTGCGCCTCGATGGCTCCATGCACCAGAGCGACGGCTATATCGACGTCGTTGACGGTCGCGATGCCAATAACCGGTCGCGTCACACCTTCCGCGGCCAGCTGCTGTGGAATCCGGGCGACAATACCGAGGTCCGCATCATCGCCGACTACGGCGGGATCGACGAGAATTGCTGTGCGGCCCCGTTCGCCTTCTACGACCCGATTGACCAGGCCGCGCTTGTCGGCCTTGGCGGCACGGCCGTTCCGGCCGACCCGGAGGGCGGTGACCGGATCGCGATCGACGGCGATCTGAACACCCAGTTGTCGACCAGCGGCCTCTCGGCCGAGGTCAATCACGACTTCGAAACCTTCACCTTCACCTCGATCACGGCGGTTCGCCGCTATGACGAAGACCAGCTGTTCGATGCCGATTTCTCGGATCTCGACCTGGTGAGCCTGCGTCATATCGAGAACCGTTATGACAGCTTCACCCAGGAGTTCCGGGTCACCTCGACCGGCGACAACTTCATGGACTGGATGGGTGGCGCTTTCTACTACAACAACCGCCTCCATTTCTCGAACTCGACGCCGTACGGCGCTGATTCCCGGAACTTCTTCGATGCGGCGTCTGCCGCCGATCCGACGGCCCAGCAGCTGATTTCGGCCTTCGGTCTGCCGCCGGGGTCCGGCGGTGTCGATCTGCTGGAATTCTTCCTGAACATGAACCAGGCAGCCGGTGTGGGGAATTTCGTCCCGCTCGCATCCGGCAATGCGGCTCTGCCGACGACGCCGGCTGAAGGCTTCATCGCGACGTCGCACGGCCTCATCCTGGAAGACTACCAGTATGACACGGAAGCCTGGTCGGTGTTCGGCCAGCTCGACTTCCACCTGACCGATCGCTTCACGCTGACGCTGGGCGGCCGCTACTCGGACGAGAGCAAGGAGATGGTGACCACCATCGATCAGCCCGATCCGATGTCGGCTTTCTCCTTCGTCGATCTGGCGCGCGATCTGCGTCTGGTCACGCCGACGACATGCGATCCGACGCTCTTCCCGATCATCGGCGGCGATGCGTGTGCCTATCTCGTGCCGGCGCTGCTGGCCCAGGCCGGTGTGCCGATCGACCCGACCCAGCCGCTGAGCGAAGCTCAGGCGCGCATGGCGGCGCTCAATCCGCTGCTGGGATTCTCGGCTTTCCAGAACTTCGAGCCGGTCAGCGCGGCGGATTTCCCGACCTCGCGTACCGACACGAACTTCTCGGGCAATATCATCCTGTCCTATGACGTGTCCGACACGCTGAACCTCTATGGTAGCTATGCCACCGGCTTCAAGCCGGGCGGGTTCAACGTCTCGACGAATGCGGCCTTCACCGGCGTGTTCGAGTTCGAGGAAGAGATCTCGCGCTCCTTCGAGATCGGCGCCAAGGGCTCGCTGTTCGACAACCGCATGGTTTATGCGATCGCCTATTTCAACCAGGAGATCGAGGACTTCCAGACGAACAACTTCGTCGGCAATGGCTTCGCGCTTGAAAACGCCGGTTCGATCGAAGTGTCGGGTATCGAGTTCGAGGGCCAGTGGTCCCCGGTCGACAACCTGCTCTTCACGGGTGGTTTCACCTATCTGATCGACAGCAAGTACGGCGATTACGAGTTCGCACCGTGCCCGGACACCTATGTTGACGGTTCCGGGGTGTGGGATGCCGGCGATCCGGCCTTCGCCCTGTGCGAACCTGGTAATGAGCGGACCAATGATGCCGGCGTCACCGCGCTGTTCAACGATCTGACGGGCCGTGATCGCGGCAATTCGGAACTGGTCGGATCGCTCACCGCGACCCTGACCACGCCGCTGAACAATGGCTGGGAAATCGACTGGCGCGGCGAGATGACCTACGTCTCTGAGTTCCAGCACACGACGTCACAGGATCCGCGTCCCTTCGCGACCCAGGACGCGTTCACGCTGTACAATGCCTCGGTCACGATCGGGTCGGACAGCGACAGCTGGGCGGTCCAGTTCTGGGGCCGCAACATCTTCGACGAGGACTACACCAAGGGTGGCTTCCCGTCGGTGGGGTATCTGGGCGCCAGCTACAATGCCTACCCGGGTGATCCGCAGACCTACGGTGTGACCCTCCGCATCCGCGGCTAATGAACAAGGTCTTTCCTCCCCGCGTCAGCGGCGTGGTGGAGGGGCCGCCGGAGCGAAGCGCAGGCGGAAGGTCAGCGACAGATTCGACCGCCCTCCCGGCGCAGTGCGCCGGGCCCCTTCGACCCGCAGCTTCACTGCGGCCCACTTCCCCACGATGTGGGGAAGAAAGATGGCGGCTAGTGAACATTGTTCAAAAATGACTTTGACGGCGGGCGAAGGCTGGTTAGCCTTCGCCCGTTGTTTTTTGTCCGGGGCGCTTCATGCTCTTTATCGTTCTGGCCGGTTCTGTCGTCGGTATCACCGCCATGGTGGTACTGAACATGTGGCTCGGCCTGTCCGAGCCGGCCCGGCTCCGCGATCTGGAAGATGCGGTGGCCCGGCTCGATACCGATTCTGTGGGCTATGAGGCAGGCGAAGGTGGTCTGGTGACGCCCGACGGTATCAGCGCGCTCATACCGTCCCGCGACGGGCACACGATCGGCCTGCTGGTCGCGCGCGGCAGCGATTTCGTTATCCGCTATCTCGGCCCGGGCAGTGTGCGCGCCGCCGAAGCCGATGCAGACGGCTCGCTGCTGCTGCGTCTCAACGATTTTGCCTTCGCGCCGGCCCGACTGGATTTCAGTTCGGCCGACCAGGCGCAATCCTGGGCCGACAGGCTCAACGCACTGAAGGGGTGAGCCATGGACGTGCCGGCTTTTGTGGAAAGTTTCGATCCGATCTGGATCGCCATCCCGCTCTTCGTGATCGCGGTGTTCGCAGAAATGATTTTTGCGCGATCAACCGGCCGTGCCCGTTTCGAGGCGCGTGACAGCGCCGCCAGTCTTGTGATGGGGCTGGGAAACACCGTGTCGGCCGTGCTGTTCGGTAGCGTGCTGGCGATCTGGTCCATGTTCGTCTACGAGCACCGGCTCTTCGACATCGGTTTTGCCTGGTGGGCCTGGATTATCGCCTTCGTGCTGGACGATTTCGTCTATTACTGGTCGCACCGCTTTGCCCACACCGTGCGCTGGTTCTGGGCCGACCATGTGGTTCACCACTCCTCCCAGCACTACAATCTGACAACCGCGCTGCGCCAACCCTGGCTCAACCCGCTGACGCTGAAATTCCTCTGGCTGGGCTCGGCGCTCATCCTGCTGGGCTTCCACCCGGCGATGATCGCCTTCGTGGGCTCGCTCAACCTGATCTACCAGTTCTGGATCCACACCGAGGCGATCAGGAAATGCCCGGCCTGGTTCGAGGCGGTGATGAACACGCCCTCGCACCACCGGGTCCACCACGCCACCAACCCGATCTATCTCGACCGGAATTATGCCGGTGTCTTCATCGTCTGGGACAAGATGTTCGGCACGTTCCAGCCCGAGCTGGAGAACGAGAAGTGCCGCTACGGCATCGTGAAGAATCTGGGCACCTACAATCCGCTGAAGATCAGCCTGCATGAATGGTGGGGCATTATCGACGACATCCGCCATGCCCGCTCGCTGCGCGATGCCGCCCTGTATCTCCTCGCCCCGCCGGGCTGGTCGCCCGACGGCTCGCGTGCGACGTCCAAACAATTATTGGCGAAGTGGCACGCGCGTCAGGCCAGCCAGGCAGATCAGCCGCCGGCCGAAGCCGCCGAGTAGACCTTTTCTCAGGTCCCGCTTCCCCGGGGCCTGGTGCCGGAGGAAGCGTCTCTCTCGCTCCTTCTTTC
>PANX01000119.1 GCA_002707795.1 Maricaulis sp. | reverse complement strand
GCCGCCGCCGGCGCCGCCGCAAGCCGGGTTCCGGCGAGGACACGTCCAGCGCGATGGATGTGATCAAGGTCGAGGATGGCGATGCCACCGAAGCTGCCGATACCGGTTCTGACGAAGACGGCACCGAAGACGGTGACGATCAGCCCCGCAAGCGCCGCCGCCGCGGCCGCCGGGGTGGCCGTGGCCGCCGCCGCACTGCCGAGGGGCAGAACGACGAGCAGACCGCTGACGGCGACGTCATCGAGGGCGAAGCCCGCGAGGTGATCGAAGACGCGCCGGCCGAGGAGGCCGGAGCCGTGGCCGAGCCGGTTGCCGACGCCGGGACCGTCGAGGAACCGGCTGCGGAAGAAAAACCCAAGCCGAAGCGCCGGACCCGCCGCAAGAAGACGGACGAGACCGATGCCGCCGCCGAGGCGGCCCCTGCCGCGGAAGCCGTCCAGGCCGAGGCGCCGGAAGCCGCCGAAGCTCCGGCTGGCGAGGAGGAAAAGCCCAAGCGCCGGACCCGCCGGCCGCGCAAGAAGCCGGCCGACGCCGAGGCTGCACCGGCCGAAGAAGCCCAGGCTGAAGCGCCCGCCGAACCGGCTGCAGAGCCGGTGGCGGAGGAGAAGCCCAAGCCGAAACGCCGGGCGCCGCGCCGCAAGAAAGCCGAACCGGAAACCGCGCCGGCAACCGAGGCCGAGGCTCCGGCCGAGGACACCGCGACCGAAGAACCGGCTTCGGAGCCGGCTGAGGAACCGAGCCCGGAACCGGAAGCCCGGCCTGAACCGGCCGCTGCCGATGCGGGCGGCAAGGCCGACTCCAAGGCTGACGACAAGCCCAAGCGCCGCGGCTGGTGGAACCGGACCGGCCTGTTCGGCAACTGATCTCAGACCGGCCCGGCCTCTCGCGCGCACAGCGAGGCCGGGCCGGTTGCCTTCGTGGCACCCCGGCTTGCACGCGGGCTTGCACAGCGGGCCGGCGCGCCTAAATCACCGGGTAGCGCATGGGGATGGCGCTGCTATCATGCAGGCATGAAAAGGCGGGGGCCGAGTAGTGGAGGCAGGATGTCCGTCCTGAAAACCATCGCCGCAGCTGTCAGTCTTGCCGTGACCGCCCAATCGGCAGGCTGGGCACAGTCGCTGATCCGCGACACCGAGATCGAGCATATCATGCGCGGATATGCCGACCCGATCATCGAGGCTGCCGGCCTCAATCCCAATGATGTCGATTTCTATCTGGTCGCCGATCCGGAGATCAACGCATTCGTGACGGGCGGCCAGAACATCTTCATGCACACCGGCATGATCGTGGAAGCCGATACGCCCAACCAGCTCAAGGGCGTCATCGCTCACGAAACCGGCCACATCACCGGCGCCCACCTGGCGCGCTCCGGCGACGCCATGTCCGCTGCACGGGCCCCCATGTTCGTCAGCCTCGGCCTGGGCGTACTGGCCGCACTGGCCGGCGAAGGCGGCGCTGCCGGTGCGCTGATGGCCTCGAGCCAGCAATTCGGCGCCCTGTCCTTCCTCACCTACTCCCGCGCTCAGGAAGCCAGCGCCGACCAGGCCGCGCTTCAGTTCCTGGAAGCGGCCGGCGAGAATCCGGAAGGCCTTGTCGGCTTCTTCGAGCGCTTCCGCTATCAGGAAGTAATGTCCCAGGCCCGGCGCTTCCCCTATTTCCGCTCGCACCCGCTGTCATCGGACCGGATCCAGTCGCTGCGCCGCGGCGTGGCGGCGTCGCCCTATTCCGGCCAGCCGGACTCCCCGGAAGACATTGCCGAACTGCGCCGCATCCAGGCCAAGATCTATGGCTTTCTTGTAGAGCCGGAATACGTCTTTTTCCGCTATCCGGAGAGCGATACTTCGCTGCCAGCGCGCTATGCCCGGGCCGTGGCCTATTATCATGATGCCCGCCTGGAGCGCGCGGTCGAGGAGATCGAGAGCCTGCTCGCGGAAGAACCGGACAATCCCTATTTCCACGAGCTTCACGGCCAGATGCTGTTCGAGAGCGGCCATCCCGAAGAGGCGATCGCGCCGCACCGGCGTTCGGTCGAGCTTGAGCCGACCGCGCCGCTGCTGCGGGTCAATCTGGCGATTGCCATGATCGCGACCGAGAATCCGGATTATCGCGAAGAGGCGGCCCAGCACCTGCGCGTTGCGCTCGACATCGAGCCGGACAACGCCTTCGCCTGGTACCAGCTCTCCATCCTGCACGACCGCAATGGCGATACCGCCCTCGCCCAGCTGGCTGTCGCGGAACAGGCCTTTGCCGTCGGCGACCGGATGCGGGCCTACCAGTTCGCCATGCGGGCCCGCGAAGGCCTCGACCAGGGAACCACCTCCTGGTTCCGCGCCACGGAAATCCAGGCCGTTTCGCAACCGACCGAGGACGATCTGCGCGAAATGCGACGCCGTGAACGTCAGCGGATGAACTGACGGACTGCCGGGCTGTGACACCGCCTCCCGCCGATGACGACCGGTCCTCGCCGGAGCTGACCCTGCGTTCGGTCACCGGGCTGTCCGGGATCGAACCGGCCGCCTGGGACGCCGTGGCGAATCCGCCCGGCTCGGAATACGACCCGTTCATCAGCTGGGACTTCCTTGAAGCGCTCGAAGCCAGCGGCTGTGTCGGCGAAGAAGCCGGCTGGCTGCCGCGCCACCTCATTGTCGAAGACGCATCGGGGCGGCTGCGCGGGGCCTTGCCGCTTTACCTGAAAACCCATTCCATGGGCGAATACGTCTTCGATCATGGCTGGGCCGACGCCTATGAACGCGCCGGCGGACAATATTTCCCCAAACTGCTGACCGCCGTGCCCTTTTCGCCGGTGACCGGGCGGCGGATCCTGTCCGGCGAGGCCGGTATCCGCCGCGCGCTGGCGGCCGCCGCCATCCAGACCGTGCAGCAATGGGGCCTGTCCGGCTGGCATGTGAATTTTCCGGCGCAGGCCGAATGGACCGAGCTGGCAGGCTACGGTCTGCTGCAGCGCCTCGACCGCCAGTACATCTGGTCCAATCGCGGCTATGCCGATTATGACGCCTTTCTCGCCGACCTTTCCTCGCGCAAGCGCAAGGCCCTGCGCAAGGAGCGGCGCGAGGCCCAGGCCGGTATCGAGATCGAACATCTCTCCGGCGGCGCGCTGCAGCCGGCACACTGGGACGTCTTCTTCGCCTGTTACCAGGAAACCGGGTCGCGCAAATGGGGCTATCCCTACCTCAACCGCGCCTTTTTCGACCTGCTGCACCGGCGCATGGCCGACCGGGTGATCCTGGTGATGGCCAGGAAGGAGGGGCGCTATATCGCCAGCGCGCTGAACCTTGCCGGTTCGAACGCCCTCTATGGCCGCTACTGGGGACGTCTGGACGACCATCCCTTCCTGCATTTCGAGCTGTGCTACCACCAGGCCATCGATATCGCGATCGCGCGCGGTCTCGACCGTGTTGAAGCCGGGGCCCAGGGCGAACACAAGCTGGCACGCGGCTACCGGCCCCGCCCGGTCTATTCGGCGCACCATATCGAGAATGAAGGCTTCCGCGACGCGGTTGCCGATTTTCTCGTTCGCGAACGCGCCGCCGTGGAGACGGATATCGCATTGCAGGATGCGGAGAGCCCGTTCAGGCGCGAGAACTGACAAAGATCGTGTCTGACGGACATTTACCGAAGTGCACCACTTTCAACCTGCGCACGAAGCCGTCATCATCCTTCTCCCTGACGATATGGCAGACATTTTCGAACCACACCGAGGAGACAGGGCATGAGCCTGGAAGGCCCCTACGATCCCGAAAATATCTTCGCGAAAATCCTGAAGGGCGAGATGCCGTGCGTGAAGGTCTATGAGGACGAGCACGTGATCTCGTTCATGGACATTTTCCCGCAAGCCCCGGGGCATACGCTCGTCGTGCCGCGCGAGCCGGTGCGCAATGCACTGGAAATGACGGACGGGGCCCTGCAGGCGACGATCGTGCGGGTCAAGCGGATCGCCAATGCGGTGAAGTCAGCCCTCGAGCCGGACGGGATCGTGATCACCCAGTTCAATGGTGCGCCGGCCGGGCAGACCATTTTTCACGTCCACTTCCACATCATTCCGCGCATGGACGGTGTGGCCCTGGGCGCGCATGGCAGCGGCCAGGCGGATATGGACGAGTTGAAGGCACAGGCCGCGAAGATCGCCGCGGCGATCGAGATGCCCTAGACGATCTCGCGCGAAGCGGGTCCGGTCTGGCCATAGGCTGCGTTCGATACGTCAGGCGCCTGTGTCTGTGCCTGCATCGCCTCGCGCTCCTCCAGCCACAGCAGCAAGGCCTGCTCCAGAATGGCGCTGAACCCGTGCGGGCCGAGGTGGCGGGCGGCCCGGCGCACGAGTGCGTCAGGCAGATCGACGGAAAGGGTACGCTTTGTGACAGGTGGCATGGTCGTGTCCTGAAGGCCGGGGAGAACGAGCGGGACACCGCATAGAATATGCGCATCTTTTTTCAGGTAGCGTGTCCGTCGTCACGCGCAATTTCCTGCGGGCGCGTTCAGCGCAACCGGCCCTCGAATACGAGGATCACGAGCAAGGCAATGATCATGCCTTGCAGCGTGAAGGAAAACAACGTCCAGGAATCGACCGCGACCATGTTCGAGAACACGACATTGCCGGTCATCATCACCCATTCCGCCCGGTCGAGCACGAAGGACAGGATGAAGGCCGGCAGGGCCCACCAGCGCTGTTTCCACACCAGAACCAGCACCACGGCATTCATGATCACATGGGAGAAGAACAGGACTTCCTGCGTGACGGTCAGCGATGACACGAAGGTCCGCGCCGCATCGGTATCCGCCCACAGACCCATGCGGGCCGAGATGTCGTGCACAGCCCAGTAGCCCGCATAGATCACCTGAATGGCGACCAGGCTCAAAAGGGCAAGATAGGGCAGTCCAGACCGGCGCATGTCCATTCCTCGGCGTAAGCCTGATTGAGGCCATGAAACGGCGGAACTGTCACCCGCACATACCTCGCAAAGGGAGCGGCTGACTGCAATTAAACCCTCAGCTGCGCCCGGCGATCACGTCCAGAAAGGCCGCGCCGTACTCGCCCAGCTTCTTCGGCCCCACGCCCTTCACCAGGCCAAGATCGTCGATCGTTGCCGGCTTCAGACGGCACATCTCGATCAGGGTGGCATCGGCGAACACGACATAGGCCGGCACATTGCGCTCGGCGGCGAGCGTCTTGCGCAGGCCTTTCAGCTCGGCCAGCAGGCCGGTATCGATATCCGCGTCATCGGGCAGCGCCGTCATCTTCTGGCGCCGCTTTTCCTGCCGGGAGAGGGTGATCTCGCGGATTTCCAGACGCTCGCGGCCCTTCAGAACGGCGTCACCGGACGGCGTCAGCTTCAGCGCACCGAAGCCCTCGATATCGAGTTCGAGGAAACCGCCCGCCAGGCATTGCCGCACCAGGCCCTGCCAGAAGGGTTTGGGCCGGTCGGCGCCAACGCCCCAGGTCGGCAGCCGGTCATGGCCGCGCTCGCGGATCTTTTCGGTATCGGCCCCGCGCACCACATCGATGACATGGGCCGCACCGAAACGCTGCCCGGTCCGCACGATGGCCGACATCAGGATCTGCGCCTCGCGGGTGCCGTCGACGAGCTGGGGCGGATCGACACAGACATCGCAGTTTCCGCACGGCTTGCCGCCCGTCTCGCCGAAATAGGCCAGCAGCGCCAGCCGCCGGCAGCGCGTCGCCTCGCAATAGGCCAAGAGCGCATCCAGACGCTTGTGCTCGCGCCGCTTGTGAGCATCGTCCTCGCCGTCCTGGTCGATGAATTGCCGCCGCATGCGCGCGTCCGACAGGCCGAAAAACATCATCGCCTCGGCCGGCCGCCCGTCCCGGCCCGCGCGGCCGATTTCCTGATAATAGGCCTCCATCGAGCCCGGCATGGCGAGGTGAACGACATAGCGGATATCCGGCTTGTCGATCCCCATACCGAAAGCGATGGTCGCCACCATCACCACGGCACTCTCCGCCATGAAGATTTCCTGGTTCTCGCGCCGCACGGCCGCGTCCAGGCCGGCATGATAGGGCAAGGCGCGATAGCCTTCGGCGACCAGCACCTCGGCGATCGCCTCGGTGTCCTTGCGCGACAGGCAATAGACGATGCCGGACACGTCGCGCCGGTCCTTCAGATAGTCCAGCAATTGCGCCCTGGCCTTCGCCTTCGGCTCGACACCCAGGAAGAGGTTGGGCCGGTCGAAACCGTGCACCACGATCTCCCCGCCCCCGCCGAACAGTTTGGCGGCGATATCCTCGCGCGTGGCTGCATCCGCCGTTGCCGTGAAGGCCGCCAGCCGGGCGCCGGGGAAGCGGGTCCGCAGGGCGGCGAGCTGTTCGTATTCCGGCCGGAAACTGGCGCCCCATTTAGAGATACAGTGCGCCTCGTCGACCACGAAGAGCGCCGGCGCGACGGGCTCCAGCGCTGCCAGCATGCGTCCGGTCATCAGGCGCTCGGGCGACAGGTAGAGCAGCTTGATCTCGCCGGCCTGGAAGCGCCGCCAGTCCTCGACATTGTCCTCGCGCATGCGGCCGGAATGGATCGCGGCCGCCGCCACGCCGTTCGCCTTCAGCGCGGCGACCTGATCGTCCATCAGCGCCGTGAGCGGCGACACCACGATGGTCGGACCGTCCAGCAGCAGGGCCGGCACCTGGTAGCACAGCGACTTGCCCGCCCCGGTCGGCATGACGCACAGGGTGGGCGTGCCGTCGAGGATATGGTCGACAATACCGGCCTGGCCGGGCCGGAAAGCGTCGAAGCCGAAGACGGATTGCAGGATGGAGCGCGGATCGGACATGCGGGGCATCCCTCCCGACCTGCCCGCATCCGTCAAGCCAGCGGGTCAGCCATCCGTCAGCCAGTCCACAGCCGCGGCCAGCGCGGGATCGTCATCGGCATCGCCTGTAAAACCGGGCTCGATGCGCAGGGGCGGCACAAAGGCCTCGCGCGGCGTTCCGTCCACATGCGACAGGCGTTCGAAGGGCAGTTTGAAAATCCAGCCCGTCTCTTCGAGCCGGTAATCCCCGATCGCCCCCAGCAGGCCCGCCATGGGCGAACCCATCACGTCCACGCCCAGCGCGTCGAACCCGACCGCCATCCCCTCGCCCATGCTTCCGGTCCAGCGTCCGACGAGAACGACTGCCCGCCGCTCCCCGGCGAAAACAGGCTGGCGCGGCGAAACTTCCTCGATCCAGGAGCGGGGCACTCCGGTTTCCCGGGCCTCGACGGGCAGGACATGCCGCTGGTAAGGCGCGACGGCGCCGGTGAAATGTCCCAGGACCGCACGCCCCACACTGGTATTGCCGCCTGACGGCGTCTCGCGCAGATCGATGATGAAGCGCGTACCCGCCGGCGCGTCCGACACGGCAGCGTCGAATGCCGCAATCGCTGCGGCATCGCCCAGGCTGTCATTGAAGACGATATGACGCAGCTGTGGCGCGATATCCCGGACCGCCAGGGGACCGTCCGGCCGCTCGATCCCACGGGTGTAGAGACCGTCGACCTCGACCGTGATGGCCTGATCGTCACGTTGAACTGTCAGATGGCGCAGCCCCTGTCGCGGTCCGGCAGCCAGCACCCGCGCCGCATAGCCCGGACAGGCGTCGCCACGAGGCGGTTCCGTTCCCCAGAAGGCCGTCACGGCATCGCCGGTTGAAACGCCGCCGATTGCGACGAGATCGTCGCCGGGCAACAGGCCGGCGGCCGCAGCCGGACTGCCGCGCCGGACCTGGGTGATGCGGAAATAGCCGTCCGTCTCCTCCACCCACAGATCGGCGAAGCTGGGCACCAGCGCGGCGGAATCCGCCGAGGACGGGCCGGTGATCGCGTGATGATCGCACAGCCGGTGTAGCGCCGTTTCGGCAAAGCCGAGCAGCTCGCCCCGGGTCTCGATCTGCCCGATTGCATCGCGAAGGCCGGCGTGATGATCCGCCCATCCCTCCGGCACGCGTTCCGGATAGGCATAGTTGTGCGCGACCAGGTCCAGCATGGCCGCCGCATCCGCCTGCAGACCGTCAGCGGTCTGCGCCAGGGTGCTGCAAGGCACGGCGAATGAGAGGATCAGGGCGGACAGGACACGCATGACGGACACCACAGACAACGGCCGGAATCGGCCCGATATCGCGAGTTTACATCCTGCACGCCGGTTCGCTGCGGTATCCGCAGCGCTCGCGTCCCTCCCCTCAGACGTGCGGGCTCCAGATCACCATCCAGGCACCGAACACGCCCAGCGCGGTCAGGCCCGCCGCGGCCAGCATCACGCCGGCCATACCCAGTTTTGCGGCAACGGCGCGGCTGTCGCAGGCGCGCAGATAGAGTTCCAGGACCGCCCAGGGCAAAAGAAAGCAGGCATAGGCCAGTGCGTAGTCCGCCGGACCGTTCATGCGTTCGCCGATACCGGCCCCGCCGGTGGTGATACCCCAGGCCATGTAACCGACCCGCAGATACCAGACGCCGCTGACGAAGATGAACAGCCGCATCGCCCAGCGCCGGTGCCGGTCGATCTGGCGGCGGCGGATGAAGTACAGCGCAAAGGCGGCCGCGACCAGGATCAGGATGCCGTCGATCGTCGTGGCCAGGCCCGTCACGTCGTTGAGGCGGGTGCCCCGCCCCCAGATCAGGACGATACCGCCCACCGCCATGAAGACGCTGACGGCGAGGAAAGTCCGCCCCATCCAGCGATGGAGGGCAGGCACGCGCTGGCGCAGTTGCGGGATGAGCTGCAGCGTGCCGCCCAGCGTGATCACCGCTGCCAGCAGGACATGGCTGATAAAGCCCAGATTGCCCGGCAGATCGCCCTCGATGAAGCCGTGAATGAGGCCGATCTCGTCCCAGCGCTCCCACGCCCCCGACAGGGCCGGAGGCATGTAGGCGGCCAGAATGTAGTAGACGAACAGCCACTGACCGGCGATGACGGCCAGGAACCAGAGCGCGCCGGAGCCCTTCAACAGGCGCTGGGCGAGCGGAATGGATGGCAGGCGCACAACGGGCGCAACGGTTTCGGACATGACAAATCCCTTGAGTACACGGCGTCGCGAGACGCCCGGATATGCGGGATTGAGGGCGGCGCGATGCCGCTTGTCTTGCCGATTTGGAAATCGGCTACACTGGCATTTTCCTTGTGCAGGTTTGACCGGCGCCCCTGGCACGCCGCATGCTTGCAGCGACGCGGACGGGCGGGAGTCGGGACATGCTGGAAGTCGCGGGCATCATAAATCTGGCTGTTGCCGGTCTCGCATTGACCTGGCTTGTCGCCATCGCCGCCATGCCGAAGCGCTCGACCCTGCACCTGACCTGGGCGGTCTTCTGCACCGGGCTGACGGCGGTGATGGTCCGCGAGGTGTTCGGCGATGCGCTCGGTCCGGCCGCACCGCTGTTCATTATTGCCGGGTGCGGTACGTGCAGCGTGTTCTGGCTGGTTGCCCGGGCCCTGTTCAGAACCCGTACGATCATCGGTCCCGTCGAGCTGCTGCTCGTGGCAGGCATTTTCGCACCGACCGTGATCGACCAGGCCGTTCTCAGTCCCGTCATGCCGGATATCGTCAAAAGCATCTATTTCCCGGCCATGGCCAACGGGCTGGACGGGCTCCAGGCCCTGTTGAGCTCGACCGTGCTGATGCTCTCCTTCTGGGAGGGGCTGCGCGGCTGGTCCGGCGGACTGGCCAGAAACGAGCGCCGCATGCGCCTGCTCTACCTGTCGACCTTCGGCCTGTGCGTGTCGACCTGTGTGATGCTGCTGGACCATGGCAGCGCACCCCTGTCTGACGAACTGATGGCCGGCATCCAGGCCGCCTGCGCCCTGGCGATCCTGATCGTGATGAGCGTCGCCATCCGCTATCGCGCCACGCATCCGCTCACGGCGGAAGCACCGGCCCGCGCGGCCGGTCCGGCCAGCGCCGACGATCGCGCCCTGGGCCGCCGGATCCGGGATGCGCTGACGTCCGAGCGCCTCTATCTCGACCCGGAGCTGAAAGTTGCCGGCCTCGCCCGCAGGCTGCGCGAACCGGTCTACCGGATCAGCCGGGCCATCACGGCGGGGCTGGGCGAGCCGAACTTCAACCGCCTGGTCAATCGCTACCGGATCGAGCACGCCATGACACAATTGCACGCACCTGACAGCGCGGACCTGTCGATCCTGGAAATCGCCCTCGACAGCGGTTTCGCCTCGATCGGCCCCTTCAACCGGGCCTTCAAGGAGATGACCGGTCAGACGCCCCGCGCCTTCAGGGCCGCCGGCCGCAGCGCTCTCACCCGGCTGGCAGCAGAATAGACCCCGAACGAAAAACGGCGCCCCGCGGGGCGCCGTTTCCGTGTCAGCGACAGAGAGAGGGGTCAGACCTCTTCCTTCTTGCTCTTCTTGGCGTTGCGCGGCAGCAGCCGGTCGCCCGGCGTGATATGGAAGTCGAGCCGGTCCTTGTCGGCCGGATCGATATCAACCTTCACCAGACCGCCTTTTTTCAGCTCGCCGAACAGGATCTGGTCGGCCAGCGGCTTCTTGATGTGCTCCTGGATGACCCGGGCCAGCGGACGGGCACCGAAGCGGCTGTCATAGCCGCGCTCGGACAGCCAGGCCGTCGCTTCCGGCGTCAGTTCGAAGGTCACGCCGCGATCGATCAGCTGGGCTTCCAGCTGCAGGACGAACTTCTCGACGACGCGGCCGATCGTGTCGCTGGACAGCGGTTCGAACGGAATGACGGCATCGAGACGGTTGCGGAATTCCGGGGTGAACAGGCGTTCCACCGCGGCATCGGCCTCGTCCGTCTTCTTGGCGGCATTGAAACCGATCGACTCTTTTTGCGCATCGGCGGCGCCCGCATTCGTGGTCATCACCAGGATGACATTGCGGAAGTCCACCTTCTTGCCGTTCGAGTCGGTCAGCGTGCCGTTATCCATCACCTGCAGGAGGATGTTGAACAGGTCCGGGTGCGCCTTCTCGATCTCGTCGAGCAGCAGCACGGAATGCGGATGCTGGTCGACGGCATCGGTCAGGAGACCGCCCTGGTCGAAACCGACATAGCCCGGAGGCGCGCCGATCAGCCGCGAAACAGCGTGACGCTCCATGTATTCGGACATGTCGAACCGGTGCAGCTCGACACCCATGATGTCGGCCAGCTGCTTGGTCACCTCGGTCTTGCCGACGCCCGTGGGGCCGGAGAAGAGGTAGCAGCCGATCGGCTTGTTGGGCTCGCGCAGGCCGGCACGGGACAGCTTGATCGCCGTCGCCAGCTTCTCGATCGCATTGTCCTGGCCGAACACGACATGGCGCAGATCGGTCTCCAGATTCCTCAGCGACTGCTCGTCATCCTTCGACACCGTCTTCGGCGGGATGCGGGCCATGGTCGCGACCACGGCTTCGACTTCCTTCACGCCGATCGTCTTCTTGCGCTTGGACACGGGCTGCAGACGCATCTGGGCACCGGCCTCGTCGATCACGTCGATCGCCTTGTCCGGCAGCTTGCGGTCGCCCATGTAGCGCGCCGACAGTTCCACGGCCGATTTCAGCGCCTCATTGGTGAAGCGCACATCGTGGAAGTCCTCGAAATAGGACTTCAGGCCCTGCAGGATCTTGATCGCGTCGGGCACGGACGGTTCTGACACGTCGATCTTCTGGAAGCGCCGCGCCAGGGCCCGGTCCTTCTCGAAGTGCTGACGGTATTCCTTGTAGGTCGTCGAGCCCATGCAGCGCAGGCCGCCCGACTGAAGCGCCGGCTTCAGCAGGTTGGAGGCATCCATGGCGCCGCCGGAGGTCGCGCCCGCACCGATCACGGTGTGGATCTCGTCGATGAACAGGACGGCATTGTCCTTGTCCTCGAGTTCCTTGACGACCTGTTTCACGCGCTCCTCGAAATCGCCGCGATAGCGGGTCCCCGCCAGCAGCGAGCCCATGTCGAGCGAGTAGATCGTTGCACCGGCCAGCACGTCGGGAACGGCGTTCTCGACGATCTTGCGGGCAATGCCTTCGGCGATGGCCGTCTTGCCGACGCCGGGATCGCCGACGAGCAGCGGATTGTTCTTGCGGCGGCGGACCAGGACCTGGATGCAGCGCTCCACCTCGGCATCGCGGCCGATCAGCGGATCCACCCCGCCCTTGCGCGCCTTGTCATTGAGATTGACGCAATAGGCGGTCAGCGCGTCGCCGTCCTTCTGGGGTTCCTCGGCCTCTTCGGTGCCACGCACGGCGCGCTCTTCGGACGTGCCCGGCTTGCGGCCGATGCCGTGGGAGATGAAGTTCACCGCGTCGTAGCGCGTCATGTCGCGCTCGGCGAGGAAATAGGCCGCGTGGCTCTCGCGTTCGGCAAACAGGGCCACCAGCACGTTTGCGCCTGTCACTTCCTCGCGTCCGGCATTCTGGACGTGGATGACGGCGCGCTGGATCACGCGCTGGAAGCCAGCCGTCGGCTTGGCGTCCTCGTCATCATCGACGACCAGTTCGGACAATTCGCTGTCGACATATTCGGTCAGGGTGGCGCGAAGCTCATCCAGATCGACATCGCACGCCTTCATCACGGCGCTGGCGTCCTGATCGTCCACGAGCGCGAGGAGAAGGTGCTCCAGGGTGGCAAATTCGTGCCCACGCTCATTGGCGTAGCCCAGAGCGCGGTGCAGGCTGTCTTCGAGATCTGAAGAGAATGAGGGCACCACTCTATTCCTTTTCCATTGTGCACTGGAGCGGGTGTTGGGCCCGCCGTGCGGCGTCCATGACCTGGGCTACCTTGGTTTCGGCAACCTCGTACGTGTACACGCCGCACATACCGACCCCGTTCTGATGTACATGCAGCATGATTCTCGCTGCATCCTCGGGCGATTTTCGGAATATCCGGACGAGAACCTCGACCACGAATTCCATCGGCGTGTAGTCGTCATTTAGTAAGAGAACACGGTAAAGCGAAGGTTTCTTGGTCGCCGGACGCGTCTTCGTGGCAAGGCCAGTGCCCTCTTCTTCGCCCGCATCTTCATGATTTCGTTCGGTCATATTTTAATCGTACTCGGTTATTCATCGCGGCCCCGAATGCAGTTCGGGGGGCCGGTGGCACAGGACGCTCGACGCGGCCGGGACCGCGTACCGGGCGAAAAGATAGCACGGCGGCCAATTTCTTTCTTCCCGTTTCGTCCGCGAGGACATAAGAAGAAGGCCCCTCAATTTACAGGGGAACCACCGGTTCGATATCAGGCCCGGTCGGGGAGGACAGGCCTCCGGCACCCGGAAAACCGGGGTCGAGGCTACAGGGCGAGAACCCGTAGACGCAAGCCATGGCTGGCGTTCCGCCCCAAGAATAACGGCTTTTCAGCCGATCTATCCACAGGCGGGATGACCCGAAAAAAATGGGCCCGGTGAAGATCACCGGGCCCAGTCGGGGAGGAAAACTTGATTCGCCGGAGTGTCAGCGCTGTGCTTGCGCGAGTTCCACGGCGGCCGAGACGCGTGCGTTGAGCGGCTTCAGCGTGTCCTTGAAAACGTCCGAGAACAGGTCGGTCGTCTTGTTCAGCTCGGCGAGGTAGTTGTCCATCGCCGTCTTGGTGAACTGGGACTGGATCTCGAAGATCTCCTGGACCGACTTCGCCGAGGCGAACGCCTTCGTCGCGGTGACGCTGTCTTCCATGAAGGATTTGGCGTAGGTCACGGCGTTCGTGTTCGCGGTCTCGAAGCCCTTGCCGGCGACCGTGGCGGACGCGATCATCGCGTCGACGGTTTCCTTGTGGAAATTGCTCGCTTCGGTGACGGACTTCAGGGTCTTCTCGAAACCTTCCTTGAGCGCTTCATTGCTCGCGGTGGTCATGCTTTCGATGGTCTGGTTCATGGGATTGCTCGCTTTCGTGCGGGCTGCAGCCTGGGGCGCCGGCTTGGCAGCTTTCTTGACCTTGGCGGGCTTGGATTTCGGCGCCGCCGGCTTGCCGACCGTCTTCTCCGGCGCTGCGGCTTTCGCCGGAGCCGCCTTGGAAGACGCCTTGACCGGTTTCACCGTCTCCGGCGCTGCCTTGGGCGCAGCCGGGGCGTCCGCTTGAACAGCGGAAGCTTTGGTGCCGGTCGTCTGGATCTTGTCGTCGGTCATGGTTCAAACTTGTGTTGCAACCGCTCTTCGCAGTCGCAGCAAACATAGTCGGCGCACCGGTCATCGTCAAGCGATTTTTGTGCACCGCACAAAAGTGTCGTAATTCCTGATGAGACGGGCTTAACCAGCTGGAAACGGCCTTGCGAGACAGTGCAGGCCATGGTTACCGCACGCCGCCTTCTCCTGAGCCTCCTGGCCCTGGCCGCCCTGCTGCTGGCCACGCCGGACAACGCCCATGCCGACACGTCGCGCTATGCCGCCTTCGTGGTCGATGAAAACTCAGGCGTCGTGCTGCATTCACGCCGCTCGGAAGCCGCGCGATATCCCGCCTCGCTGACCAAGATGATGACGCTCTACATGCTGTTCGACGCCATCGAACAGGGCGAGATCGGGCTGAACGACCAGATCCGCGTCTCGGCCAATGCCGCCAATGCCGTGCCCTCCCGGCTCGGCTTCACGGCCGGCGACACGATCAGTGTGGAAGACGCGATCGGCGCGCTCGTGGTGAAAAGCGCCAATGACGTCGCCGTTGCCGTCGGCGAGCGCCTGGGCGGCGGCGAGAGCCGGTTTGCCGAGATGATGACGCAGACCGCGCGCGAGCTGGGCCTGGAGAACACGACCTTCCGCAATGCTTCCGGCCTGCCCGACCGGCGCCAGACCACCACCGCCCGCGACATGGCCCGCCTGGCTGTCGCCCTGCACCGCGATTTCCCGGATTATTTCGAGTATTTCAACACCGAGAGCTTCCGCTGGAACGGCCGCACCTACCGCAATCACAACACGCTGGTCGGCCGCGTCGCGGGCGTTGACGGTCTCAAGACCGGCTATATCCGCGCCTCCGGCTTCAACGTCGTCGTGTCGGCCGAGCGCGGCGAGCACCGCCTCGTCGCCGTCGTCATGGGCGGGCCCAGCGCCGCCTCCCGCGATGCCCATGCCGAAGAGCTGATCGAGGCCGCCTTTGCCACCCTGGAGCAGCGCGAGGATACCCGCCTGTTCGCCGCCCTCTCCTCGCCGCGCATCTCGCCGATGCGTCAGCAGGAGCTGATCGCCATCGATGTCGCCGCGCTTCATCTTGCCGCGCCGACGGACGTCGGTTCCGGCCAGACGGCCCCGCCGGTCCAGGTCGTGCTGGCCGATGAGGACGAGTTGCAGGCGCCCGTGACGCAGCAGGCTGCGCCCGCCCGCCCGGCGACGGCCGAGCCGGATCTTCTGCGCGGCGCCTGGTCGGTCCAGGTCGGTGCCTATAATTCCGCCGATGCCGCGCACCAGCAATTGCAGCGCGTCACCGGCTTCTCCCTGGCGCTCAATGCCGCCCAGCCGGCGGCCCGCGCCGTCGATGTTGCCGGCGACCGCCTGTGGCGCGCGCGTTTCGAGGCCCTGACCGAGACCGAGGCGCGCCGCGCCTGCAACGATCTCTCCGCCCGCAGCCAGGCCTGTTTCACGGTCGCTCCGGGCCGCTGACCCTGCCCTTTCAACGCCCGTCCTGTGCGGCGGGCTGGAATCTTTGCGTCGGTTGACACAACCTGCCGGACCGAACACTTTCGCGCGCCTTGGCTGCCGCCCGGCGGCCCACAGCCTCATGTCTGGACGCAAATGCCGATGAATGTCGTCGTCGTAGAATCCCCGGCCAAAGCCAAAACAATCAACAAATACCTCGGCTCGGACTACACGGTTCTGGCGAGTTTCGGTCATGTGCGCGACCTGCCGGCCAAGGACGGATCGGTGAAGCCGGACGAGGATTTTGCCATGGCCTGGGAGGTCGACACCCAGTCCGCCAAGCGCGTCAAGGCGATCGCCGACGCCCTGAAAGAGGCCGACCGCCTGATCCTCGCCACCGACCCCGATCGCGAAGGCGAGGCCATTTCCTGGCACCTTCTGGAAGCGCTGCAGAAGCGCCGCGTGCTGAAGGATGTCACGATCGAGCGCGTGGCCTTCAACGCCATCACCAAACAGGCCGTCCAGGAGGCGATGCGCCATCCGCGCGCCGTCGACATGGAACTGGTCAACGCCTACCTCGCCCGCCGCGCGCTGGACTATCTGGTCGGCTTCACCCTGTCGCCTGTGCTGTGGCGCAAACTGCCGGGCTCGCGCTCGGCGGGCCGTGTGCAGTCGGTCGCCCTGCGCCTGATCTGCGACCGCGAGCTGGACATCGAGAAATTCCGCGCCGAGGAATACTGGACCATCGATGCCGATGTGACGGCCGGGTCCGATCCCTTCCGCGCCAAACTGGTGACGCTGGACGGCAAGAAGCTGCAGAAGCTGTCCATCAAGGACCGTGCCAGCGCCAATGCCGCCGTCGAGGCGATCAAGGCGGCCAGCCTGTCGATCACCGGCGTCGAGGCCAAACCGGCCAGGCGAAATCCGCCGCCGCCCTTCACCACCTCGACCCTGCAGCAGGAAGCCGCGCGCAAGCTGGGCTTCTCGGCGACCCGCACCATGCAGACCGCCCAGAAGCTCTATGAGGGCGTGAATATCGGCGGCGAGACGACCGGTCTGATCACCTATATGCGGACCGACGGCGTCTCCATGGTGCCCGAGGCGATCAGCCAGGCGCGCGACGTCATCGGCAAGGAGCATGGCTCGCTCTACGTGCCGGCCTCGCCGCGCATGTATGCCACCAAGGCCAAGAACGCCCAGGAGGCGCACGAGGCGATCCGCCCGACCTCCTTTGCCCGCCTGCCCGAGAGCCTCAGTCTCGACCAGGACATGGCGCGCCTCTACCAGCTGATCTGGCGCCGCGCCGTGGCCAGCCAGATGGAAAGCGCCCGCTTCGAGCGCACCACGATCGACATCACCAGCGCCGACGAAAAGACCGGCCTGCGCGCGGTCGGGTCGGTGCTGATGTTCGACGGCTTTCTGACGCTCTACCAGGAAGGCCGTGACGACGAGGAAGACGAAGGCGAGAACCGCCTGCCGAAAGTCCAGCAGGGTTCGGCGGCCGATGTCGCCAGGACTTACGCCGACCAGCACTTCACCCAGCCGCCGCCGCGCTTCACCGAAGCCTCGCTGGTCAAGCGGATGGAAGAGCTGGGTATCGGCCGCCCCTCGACCTATGCCTCGACGCTGCAGGTGCTGCGCGACCGCGACTATGTCCGCATGGACAAGAACCGTTTCCACCCGCTCGACAAGGGCCGCGTGGTCACCGCCTTCCTGGAGAATTTCTTCAAGCGCTATGTGGAATATGATTTCACCGCCGCGCTGGAAACCCAGCTGGACAAGGTGTCCGCCGGCGAGCTCGACTGGAAGCAGCTGCTGCGCGATTTCTGGACCGAGTTCCGGGCCGCCGTCGACGATATCGGCGATCTGCGCATCGGCGCCGTGCTGGATGCGCTGAACGAGGCCCTGGCCCCGCACATCTTCCCGGAAAAGGAAGACGGCAGCGATCCACGCCTCTGCCCCTCCTGCGGCGAGGGCACGCTGTCGCTGCGCCTGGGCAAGTTCGGCGCCTTCCTGGGCTGTTCGAACTATCCGGACTGCAAGTTCACCCGCCAGATGGGCGAACAGGATGCCGAACCCGCGATCGAGGGCGATGGCGAGATCTGCATCCACCCGGAAACCGGCAAGCCGGTCGTCATGAAGGACGGGCGTTTCGGCATTTATCTGGAGATGGAGATCGAGGGCGAGGACAAACCCAAGCGCGCCTCCATCCCCAAGGGCTGGGATCCCAAGGAGCTGACCCCGGACCAGGCGATCAAGCTGATCGATCTGCCGCGCACGGTGGGCGAACACCCCGATGACGGCCAGCCGATCACGGCCGCCATCGGCCGCTACGGTCCCTATGTCCATCACGACAAGACCTATGCCAATCTGCCCACCGTCGACGAAGTCTTC
>PANX01000118.1 GCA_002707795.1 Maricaulis sp. | reverse complement strand
GGTCGAAGGAGAAGCCGTCCGAGCCGATGATGTTCTGGATCTCGCAGGAAACGCCGGGGAAATTGCGCTGCTGGGCCGAGGAGGCGACGATGACGCCGTCAATGTCCGACCCGTCATAGCAGGCCGCCTCGAGCGCGGGCGTCACCGACTTCATGGCGAACTCGGCCTGCACCGAGACCTCCTCGATCGGGCGCGGCGGGATTTGCGGCACCATGCGGTCGATGTCCAGAATGCCGGACTTCGCGTAGACATGCCGGCGCTGGATGCCCGAGGCATTGACGATGAATTCGGCGCTGGACAAGGGAACAGGCTCGATCTCGCCGGCCGCAATGGCCGCGGCGTGTTCGGCGTTGAACCGCCCGGCATAGGCATTGTAGCTCGCGACGAGCTCGTCATTGTCGATGACACTGGGCGGGGCCCAGTAACCGGTCGCCCGGATGACGCTGTCTGTCACGGTTCCCGACTCTTTCTTCCCGACTTTTCCTCAGCGTAAAGCATGCCCGCCCCCGATCAATCCATGCGCGCATTGCCGGGCCCGGGCTGCCGCCCGAAAAACGGGCAAACCTGCCCGATTGTGCAGCGCACACGGCGCAAAACCGCGAAAATCTTGCGGCGAAGTCGACTCCCGGAAAATCCGGCGCCTAGCTTTTGGCCAGACAGCAAGAAGCAAACAAGCGCTCGCCGGAGGCCCCGCATGGACACTGGAAACAATGCCTGGATCCTGACTTCGACCGCCCTGGTCCTGTTCATGACCTTGCCGGGGCTGGCGCTTTTCTATGCCGGCATGGTGCGCCGCAAGAACGTGCTCTCCACCCTGATGCAGAGCGTCGGCGCGGCGGCCATCGTCACCGTGCTGTGGGCGCTGATCGCCTATTCGCTCGCCTTCTCCGACGGGGGCGGGCTGAACGCCTTTGTCGGCGGGCTGGGCCGGATCGGCATGGCGGGGATCGCGCCGGACACCATGTCGGGCGACCTGCCGGAAAACCTCTTCCTGATGTTCCAGCTGACCTTCGCCATCATTACCGTCGCGATCATCGCCGGTGCGGCGGTCGAGCGGATCAAATTCTCCGCCTTCATGGTGTTCTCGGCCGTCTGGGTGGTGCTGGTCTATGCACCGATCTGCCACTGGGTATGGGGCGGCGGCTTCCTGGGCGAGGCGGGCGTGCTCGACTTTGCCGGCGGGGCCGTGGTGCACATCAATGCCGGTGTGGCCGGCCTGGTGCTCGCGAAATTCGTCGGTCCGCGCAAGGGCTATCCCGGATCGAACCTGGCGCCGGACAATCTGGTGCTGACGGTTGCCGGTGCCGGCATTCTCTGGGTCGGCTGGTTCGGTTTCAACGGCGGCTCCGCGCTGGCGGCTGACGGCGCGGCCGCGCACGCCCTGGTCACCACCCAGCTTGCCACCGCGACCGCCGTGCTGGTGTGGATGGGGCTGGAATGGATCCTGCGCGGCAAGGCCAGCGTGCTCGGCGCCGCCTCCGGTGCCGTGGCCGGCCTGGTCGCGATCACCCCGGCCGCAGGCTTCGTGCCGGCCTGGGCGGCTTTCTTTGTCGGTGCCGGCGGCGCCTTTGCGGCCTATTGGGGCGTCACCGCGCTGAAGAAGGCGCTGAAGATCGACGACGCGCTCGATGCGTTCGGCCTGCACGGTGTGGGCGGGCTGGTGGGCGCCATCCTGACGGGTGTCTTCGCCAGCGAAGCCATCGGCGGCGCGCCGGGCGCAATCGAGGGCAATCTGCTGCAGATCTGGACCCAGACCTGGGGGGCGCTCGCCGCGGCGGTCTATTGCGGCGCCGTGACCTTCGCCATCCTGTTTGTTCTCTCGAAGCTGATGCCCCTGCGCGTCGACGAGGAATCCGAAGTCTCCGGTCTCGATACCAGCCTCCACGGCGAGTCCGTCGGCGGCTGACACCGGCTCATGGTTCGGCCGGTTGGGGGCCGGAACGGGGGTGAGCGCTGTAAGGGGTTGCGGCGCTTACCCCCGACCCGTTTTGAACCGTTTCGCGTCCAGGCCATGTCCTCCCCGGCCTCGAGACGTCAGACTGACCCGGTTCGCTGCGGCGGACCGGGTCTTTTTTGCCCGGGCCGCGGGAAGAGGATCAGGGCGCAGGACATCCCTCGGGCGTGCATGCCATCGCAGGATCGCTCCCGTCCGGTGCGGGGCCGGGATCGCCCTCGGCGAGGAGCGCACCGATCGCGGCACCGAGTGCGAGATCGGTGACCGCGCCGAAACTGTGCCGCCGTATGCGGCCCTGACGGTCGATCAATATCGTTGTCGGCGTGCCCTGCATGGCATAGGCGGCCATGGTGCGGGGCAGGCCGCCCCCATCTCCGGCCGCATCCATCGCGACGGGAAAGGCGATCCGGTATTCGTGCAGGAAGGCGGCCAGGGCCTCGCGGCTGCCCTGGGCCTGATGATGCTCGAACACGCTGTGCAGGCCGATCACGGCGACGCCGTGCGCGGTGAAATGCTCGGCGACGCGCCGGGCCTGGGGCAGGGCATGCGAGACACAGCCCGGGCACAGCATCTGGAAGGCCTCCAGCAGCACGATCTGGCCGCGAAGGTCTGCCAGGCTCGTCGGCTCCGCAGTGTTCAGCCAGCCGGCAACGGTGAGTTCGGGGGCGGGTTTCAGCTTCATCTCGGTATCCTCGGGATGGATGCCCGCCAGCGGCCGCGCCGGCGGGCATCCGTTTGTCAGGCGGCCTGGCGGGGTTTGACGCGGGGGAAGTCGACCTCGACGCCGAACACGACATTCACGTAATTGGTGAAGAGGTTGAGCGCGACATGGGCGACGATCTCGACGATTTCCTCATCGTCGAACCCGGCGGCACGCAGCCGCTCGACGGCACCGGCGCCGACATGGCCGCGCTGTTCGACGACGGCGAGCGCGAAGTCGAGGGCGGCCTGGGTGCGCGGATCGGCGGCCTTGCCGGTGCGGGCGGCCTCCATCGCGGCGGGCGTTTCGCCGGCCTTGGTGCCCAGCACGGTGTGGGCAGAGAGGCAGTATTCGCAATCATTCCGGTTGGCGATCGCCACGGCGATCTTCTCGCCCAGCGCAGCATCGATGCGTCCGCCGCCCAGCGCCTGGAAGCTGCCGAGCATGGATTTCAGCGCGGCGGGCGAGTGGGCGACGGTGCCGAACATGTTGATGACGGCGCCGAACTGGCCCTTCACGGCGTCCATCAGCTGCTTGCGTTCGCCCGACGCGTCGGCGTGCGGGAAGGGGGTGAGATGGGGCATTGGGTGTCCTTTCGCTCTAAAAGTATCGACTCGATACATTTAAAAGCTAGGGATCGCATCCGGGGTTTGCAAGACCTGTTTTGACTCGATACGTTCAGGCATGTCCGGACACTCACCGACCACGCATCTGCTCGAACGCCTGTCCCGCCTCATCCAGAACGAGGCGCATGCTCACGGGCTGAAACCGGTGCAATGGGAAATCCTGCGCTTTCTGCGGCTGGCCAACCGGTTTTCCCGCACGCCTTCGGCCGTGACCGCCTATCTCAACCTGACGAAGGGCACGGTGTCGCAATCGCTCAATGCGCTGGAGACCAAGCAGCTCGTGACGAAGGAGCCGGTCGCCGGCGACCGGCGGCGCCTGACGCTGGCACTGACGGTGGCAGGACGGGAGATGCTGGCCGGCGATCCGATGGACGCGCTGGATGCCGCGGTGCGCAGCGTGGAGGCGGCGCGCGGCGAGGATCTGTCCGGCGGATTGCGGGCGGTGCTGTCAGACCTTCTGCGCCGGCGCGGCGGCCGGGCCTTCGGCGTGTGCCGGACCTGCCGCCACTACCGGCCGGAGCCGGGCGCGGTGGGCCAGGCGCGATGCGCCCTGTTGAACGAGACGCTGGGGCCTGCCGACAGCGAGGCGATCTGCGTCGAGCATGATGGCTAGAGCTTCTCGACAAACACCGTGCCGGCGGAATAGCCCGCGCCGAAGGAGCAGATCAGGCCCTTTTCGCCGGTCTCGAACCCGTCATTGTGACGGTGGAAGGCGACCAGCGAGCCGGCCCCGGCCGTGTTGGCGAACTCGTCGAGGATGACCGGTGCTTCGTCCGGCTCGAAATCGCGGCCGAATACTTTCCTGGCGACCAGCATGTTCATGTTGATATTGGCCTGGTGCAGCCAGAGGCGTTTCATCTGGTCGGGCTTGAGACCGAAGCTCGCCATGTCGTTGAGGATCATCTCGGCGACCATGGGGCAGACTTCCTTGAAGACCTTGCGGCCTTCCTGGACGAAATAGCGGTCGTCGAAATCCGGTTCCGGATCCTCGGAGGCGTTGAGGAAGCCGAAATTCGAACGGATATTGTTCGAGAACTTCGTCATCATGTTGCGGCCGACCACACGCCAGCCCTGGCCGCCGGCGGCATCCTCGTGCTCGATCAGCACCGCCACGGCGACATCGCCGAAGATGAAATGGCTGTCGCGGTCGCGGAAATTGAGCTGCGGCGTGGTGATTTCCGGCACGATGACCAGCACGGACTTCGCCATGCCGGTATCGATCATGTTGATCGCATTGATCATGCCGAACGTGCCGGAGGAACACGCCACCGTCATGTCAAAGCCGAAGCCTTCGATGCCCAGCGCGTCCTGCATCTCGATCGCCATGCACGGATAGGTGCGCTGCATCGAGGTGCCCGAACAGATCACCGCATCGACATCCCTGGGGTCGCGGCCGGCGCGGGCCAGCGCGTCGCGGGCGGCGGCAACGCCGGCTTCCGCGGTCAGGGCGAGCTCGTCATTGGCGCGCGGCTTCACCCGCGGGCGCATGCGATCGACATCGAGCACGCCGGCCTTGTCGATCGTGTAGCGCGACTTGATGCCGGAGGCCTTCTCGATGAAGCCGGAGGAGGAGGGGTTCTTCGCCTCGACCGAACCGCGCGCAATGGCGTCGGCATTCTCGGCATTGAAGCGTTCGACATAGGCGTTGAAGCAGGCGACGAGTTCATCGTTGGAAACGGACTCGTCGGGGGTCCAAAGACCGGTGGACCGGATAACCGCGCTCATTCACATCACTCCGGGACGTACGCAAGAGGCGCGAAACTAGTCCGGCAATCCCGCGGCGTCACCCTTCTAGCGCGGTTGTCCGGTCCGGCAGGCGTCAGAAGCGCCAGCTCAGGCCCAGGGCGACCAGGTCCGCCGCGTTCTCGTCATAGACCCCGGCCAGCGTGTCACCGCCCGATCCGGTCTCGTCGATCTGCGCATCCTCGAAGAAGATGTGCTGGTAGCCGGCGTCCAGCGTGACGTTCTCGCGCGGGGTCCAGGAGGCACCCAGCGCAGCGACGGTGCGGTCGGCATCGGGCACGCGCGGCGAGCGGAAGTCCGGATCGGTCGGCGTTTCCTCGACGGCAACACCGCCGCGCACGGTCCAGGCCGTGTTCACGGCGTATTCTGCACCGGCGGAATAGCGGATCGTGTTGTCGTAATTGAGGGTTTCCACCGTGTCCGGCTGGGCCGGATTGTCGAAGTCGACGGAAATCCCGTCAAACCGCTCCCATTGCGACCAGCTGACATCGCCGGTCAGGGCGAGGCGTTCGGTGGCCTGGTGGTGCACGCTGACCGAAAAGCGGGCCGGCAGGTTCAGCGGTGCGAAAGCCTGGCTGTCGGTGAAGGCGGGATCGAGCAGGGCGCCCATCGCGGCGGGGGCGGAGAATTGCGCATCGCCCTCGATGCCGTGATCGATACCCGAACGGTAGGCGAGACCCAGCCGGGTCGCATCGCTCAGCGTGATCAGCGCACCCAGATTATAGCCCAGCGTCCAGTCGTCGCCGTCCAGCTTGACGAAACCGTCGGCCTGCTGCGGCAGGGCGCCGATGGCGGAACACGTGCCCGGCGCGGCCGGTTCGATCTGGCCCAGGCACAGGGATCCGAAATCGATCGCATTGGTCAGTTTCACGCTGGCATATTGCGCGCTCACGCCGAGACCCAGCGACAGCCAGTCATTCACGACGAAGCCGAGCGAGGGGTTGATGTCGATCACCGTCAGCTCGGATTCCAGCGTCTGATAGCGGCCGCTCCAGCCATTGTCATAGTCGGTCGTCAGGCCGAAGGGCGCGGTCAGGCCGATGCCGAACCAGAATCGCCCGTCGCCGACCGGCTGGGCGTAGTAGGCATTGGGGATGATGGCATCGTTGAACAGATCGCCGCCATTGCCGCCGCTCAGCGGGGCGCCGGTGGCATCGGTCGAGCCGGTATCGGTGAACTCGCCGCGGCCCAGAATGCCGTGCAGGCCGGCATTGAGCTGGCGGCCGTCCAGCTGTGGCAGGGCGGCGGGATTGGAAAAGACGGTCGAGGCGTCGGCGGCGTAGGCGGCATTGCCCGAATTGGCGAGGCCGAGATCGCGCACGCTGTATTCCTGGATGCGGAAACCCTCGGCGTGGGCGGCTGTGCCGGACAGGGCGATCAGGATGGCGGTCGCAGAGACGCGCCAGCCGGCGGGGGGAAGAGACGGAAACATGACATACTCCTTGCGCCCTCCCCGGTGACCCAACGGGATGCGACGTCGTTTCGTTCCCTCCGCGTTTCAAGAGGTTTGCTGCGCAGCAAAATCTGCTCTTCGCAGCTGCGTGCGCCTTTGACCTCCCGGTCCCGGAGTGCGAAAGACAGGTCTGCAATCGGTCTGGAAAACCCCGGGAGAGCCCCATGAAAACGCGTGCCGCTGTCGCCTTCGAAGCCGGAAGACCGCTCGAGATCGTCGAGGTCGACCTGGAAGGCCCCAAGGCCGGTGAAGTGCTCGTCGAGATCAAGGCGACGGGGATCTGCCATACGGACGAGTTCACCCGCTCCGGCGCCGACCCGGAGGGCGCCTTCCCGGCGATCCTGGGCCATGAGGGCGCGGGCGTGGTGGTGGAGTGCGGTCCGGGCGTGACGGGGCTAAAGCCGGGCGATCACGTCATCCCGCTCTACACGCCGGAATGCCGGGAATGCGAATACTGCCTCAATCCCAAGACGAACCTGTGCCAGTCGATCCGCTCGACCCAGGGCCAGGGCGTGATGCCGGACGGTACCTCGCGCTTCTCCTGGAAGGGCGAGAAAATCCTGCACTATATGGGCTGCTCGACCTTCTCCAACTACACGGTCCTGCCCGAGATCGCGCTGGCCAAGGTCCGCAAGGACGCGCCCTTCGACAAGATCTGCTATATCGGCTGCGGCGTGACGACGGGGATCGGCGCGGTGATGTTTACCGCCAAGGCCGAGCCCAATTGCACCGCCGTCGTCTTCGGTCTCGGCGGGATCGGCCTCAATGTCATCCAGGGCCTCAAGCTGATCGGCGCGCGCCAGATCGTCGGGGTCGACATGAACCCGGCCAAGGAAGCGATGGGGCGCCAGTTCGGCATGACCGATTTCGTCAATCCCAAGGATGTGACCGGCGATCTCGTCGGCCATCTGGTGGAGCTGACCGGCGGCGGGGCCGACTACACGTTCGAATGCATCGGCAATGTCAATGTGATGCGCACGGCGCTGGAATGCAGCCACAAGGGCTGGGGCACCTCCATCGTCATCGGCGTGGCGCCGGCCGGCGCGGAAATCTCCACCCGGCCCTTCCAGCTGGTCACCGGCCGCAACTGGCGCGGCTCGGCCTTCGGCGGGGCGAGGGGCCGCACCGACGTGCCCAAAATCGTCGACATGTACATGGAAGGCCGCATCGATATCGACAGCCTGATCACCCACAAGCTCAAGCTGGAAGACATCAACAAGGGCTTCGACCTGATGCATGCCGGCGAGAGCATCCGGAGTGTGGTGGAGTATTGAGGTCGATGGACCAGAGGTTTCTAGATAGCACCTCAATCCTTCCGGCCAAACTGGAAGAGCTGTTGGCCGCGCCAATTAGACAAGCTGGCGAGCCGTGGCCGAAGGAAAAGATTTCTGGCGTCTATTTGTTCAGTGAGGGCGGTCGGCCGATTTATGTAGGGAGGTCACGCAATATACGGCAACGCTATCGAGCTCATCTCACGCTTTCGCACAATTCCGGATCGTTTGCATTTTTGATGGCTCGGCTCAACACGGGAACTCTACAGGCGAGTTATAAGCCGGACGGAAGTCGACAAAAGCTTCAAGAGGACCCGGTCTTCCGCTCAGCATTCCAATCTGCACGGGACCGGATCAAGTCGATGGATTTCCAGTACGTCGTGGAGGCTGACCCGGTTACCCAGTGTTTGCTCGAGGTTTACTGCGCTCTTGCCCTAAAGACAGATAAATACAACAAATTTGATACTCACTGACGGCCTTTTTGAGCAAAGCTGCTCGATGTGATATCATCATGATATCAGGAGGCGCGCCATGGGCCAGGTCATCATCCGCAATCTCGACGATCATGTGGTCGCCAACCTCAAGCGCATGGCGGCGCGGGAGGACAAATCGCTGGAGCAATTCCTGCGGGAGGTTCTGTCGGAAACGGCCATGCGTGACCGGCAGGGCTTTTTCGAATTCGCGCGGAGCATGCGCGAGCGGTGCAAGCCCATCGATATCGACCCGACAGATCTGATCCGCGAGGACCGGGACCGGTGAAGCCGGCGGTCTTCGATGCCAGCGTGGCCGTGAAAGTCTTCCTGCCGGTTGCCGGATCCGATGCTGCGGAGGCCGTCGCCAAAACCCATGCCATGGTGGCGCCGGAACTGGTTCTGGTAGAAAGCGCCAATGCTTTCTGGAAGTATGTCAACAAGGGGCTGGTGCCGCTCGAGGACTGTCTGACGGCGATCCGGAACCTGTCCGGTTTTGCCGATCTGCGGCCGGACCGCACGATCTTTCCCGAAGCCCTCGCGCTGGCGAGCCGGTTGCAGCACCCCGTCTATGATTGCGTGTATCTGGCCCTGGCGCTGCGCACGCAGTTCCCGCTCGTCTCGGTCGACCGCAAACTTCTCTCGCTGGCGCGCGACAGGCTTGGTATCGAGACCATCAACCCGTCCTGACCGCCCATCCCTTCACCCGAAAGGACATCGCCTTGACCCTCCAACCCGTTTCCAGCTGGACGTCTTTCGGCGGCACGTTGTCGGTCCACGATCATGACAGCGAGGCCTGCGGCTGCCCGATGCGGTTTGCCGTCTTCACGCCGCCCCGGGCCAAGGACGGGCCGGTTCCGGTGCTGTGGTATCTCTCCGGGCTGACCTGCAACTGGTCGAATGTGATGGAGAAATCCGGCCTGCAGCGCATGGCCGCCGAGCTGGGCCTGATGGTGGTGGCGCCGGACACCTCGCCGCGCGGCGAGGACGTGGCCGATGACGACGCCTATGATCTGGGCCAGGGGGCGGGCTTCTATATCGACGCCACGGAAATGCCCTGGGCGCCGCATTTCCGCATGCAGCAATACATCACCGAGGAATTGCCCGCCCTGATCGGCTCGGCCTTTCCCGCCGACATGGAGCGGCAGGGGATTTTCGGTCATTCCATGGGCGGTCACGGCGCGCTCACCCTGCACTTCAAGCAGCGCGCCCGCTATCGCTCGGTCTCGGCCTTCTCGCCCATCGTGGCGCCGTCGAAAGTGCCGTGGGGGCGCAAGGCCTTCCAGGCCTATCTGGGCGATGAATGCCCGGCCTGGGGCGAGCACGATGCCTGCGAGCTGGTGAAGCGCCAGCCCTCGGACGCCCATATCCTGATCGACCAGGGCGAGGCCGACCAGTTCCTCGAGGAACAGCTGAAGCCTGAACTGTTCGAGGCGGCGTGCCGCGAGGCGGGCCAGTCACTCACCCTGCGCCGGCATCCCGGATACGACCATTCCTATTATTTCATCGCCAGCTTCATGGAAGACCATCTGCGCCATCACGCGAAGGCGCTGAAAGCGTAGGGCCCACGCACGCCCCCAATCCTTCCCCTTGATGGGGACTGAGGCGCCAAAGGACATGCCGGGGGCATGTTCGACGCAACGAAGGACCGCGCCGCAGGCGTGGTGGATGGGGTGGGAGCGAGATGCCTTCCATTTCGCTCTTCGAAAGTGCCACCGGGTTTCACCCCTTCCGACCCGAAGCTCCGCTTCGGCCCACCTTCCCCATCAAGGGGAAGGATGGGTGGAGTTCGAGGGCGCGGGCCAGCCGGATCAGTTGTCCTCGACGCGATGGCGCGGCCGGGTGCGCTGGAACGGGCTGTCGCCATTGTCGCAGATCCACTCGCCCGGCGCGGCCGCGTCCTGCGGTCCGGCCTGGCGGCAATCGCCGGCGCCCAGTTCGGAGGCCGAGGGCAGGTCCTCATTGCGGCCGCCTTCCAGATAGGCACAGCCGGTGAGGGCGAAACTGGCGGCAAGAAGGATGAGAAGACGGGTCACGGGGGCGGCTCCGGTTCATCGGATGAAGGAGCCGGAAAACTAGCGCCGCGCCGGCGCGTCTGTCACGTGAAACCCGCGTCACACCGGCGGGCGGATGGCATGCCGGGGGCAGGACGGCCTGTCCTGACCCCGGCACACAGGATCAGCGCTGGCCGATCTCGGAGATCGACAGGGTGGCCGGAGCCATCTGGCCACTGGAATAGGTCGCCACCCAGATCGCATAGCCGCCGCTGCCCGGACGGTTGATCGTGACCTGCGGGTTCAGACCCGGACCGGAATCGTCGTCGCACAGGAAGCCGCCGCCCGGCAGACCCACGATAAGCGTGGTGTCGGTATCGGAGGTCGCGGAAATGGTCAGCGGATACTGGCCGGCCGTGTAGTAGAGCACATAGGTGCCGTCGCCCGTCGTCCAGCCGCGGCATTGCGTGCCCAGTTCGCGGGCGGATTCATACGTGCCGCCGGCGACGACACTGACCCGGTAGGGATCCGGCGTGAAACCCGCCTGCAGGTTGACCGAGCCGAACACGCCATTGACCCGGCCGCCGCCGCCTCCACCGCCGCTGCCCGACGTGCTGGCGCAGGCGCTGACCGCGAGGGCCAGCGCCGGGATGAGTGCAAGATGATGCGCCTTCATCACTACTGCCGTCCGATCTCGGAGACCGACAGCGTGGACTGGGCGAATTCGCCCTGGCGGTAGGAGCCGATCCAGACCGAGTAGCGGCCCGAGGTCGGATTGCCGATCGTCACCATCGGGTTGAGACCGTTGCCGCTGTCATCGTCGCAATACCAGTTGCCGTTCGGCGCCTGGATGATCAGCGTCGTGTCGGCGTTCGAGCTGGCCGAGAAGGTCAGGTTGAAGCTGCCGGCGGTGTAGTAGACGGCGAAGTCGACATTGTCGGCGACCCAGCCGGTGCAGTTGTTGAACAGGCTGCTGGCCGCGATCGAACCGCCGGACGTGACCGTCGTGCGATACGGGTCCGGCGTGAAGCCGGCGCGCAGATTGACCGAACCGAAAGTCTGGGCCGAGGCCGGCGCAGCAAGGCCGATGGCGGCGATCATGGCGAAGGTAGCAAGGCGTTTCATGGTGTCCCCTCCTTGGAGCGTTCAGGTCCCTCACAACGAAGGAAAGCCTAGGAGCGGGACTGTGAGGCCGGTATCCCCGGTTCAGGGGAGGGCCGCCGGGCGGGGCGAAAAGTCCGTCTGCAAAGAGATGGGGAGGCGATGCGGGACCCACCGCACCAGTCTTGCGAGGGTGCGAGGACGCTGGGCTGGTGCGGCCTTGGAGGTCCCGCATCGCACGGCCACCGGGACCGGGATGAGGTGGTGGCCGCACGATCACGACTAGACCTGCGCGGCCAGCCCTACGATCCCCCGTTCGGGGGAGAGGGGGCTAGCGCACCAGCCGTTTCACCGGCTCATGCCGGTGGCAGCGGGGCTCGTGGTCATTGACCATGCCGACGGCCTGCATGAAGGCGTAGACGATCACCGGGCCGACGAATTTGAAGCCGCGTTTCTTGAGGTCCTTCGACAGGGCCTCGCTCTCGGCGGTCTTCGTGGGCGTGTCCTTCAGCGACGGCCAGGCATTCTGGATCGGTGCGCCGCCGACAAAGCTCCACAAATGGTCCGAGAAATCGATGCCGCGCTCGCGCATGTCCAGCCAGGCCTGCGCATTGCCGATGGCGGCCTCGATCTTGGACTTCGAGCGGATAATGCCCGGATCGGCCAGCAGGCGCTCGCGGTCGGCATCGGTATAGCGGGCGATGATCTCGGGCTGGAAACCGTCGAAGGCGGCCCGCATCGTCTCGCGCTTGCGCAATATGGTGATCCAGGCGAGGCCGGCCTGGAACCCGTCCAGCATCAGCTTTTCCCACAGGGCCCGGCTGTCATACTCGGGCACACCCCATTCGGTGTCGTGGTACTCGGCATAGATCGGATCGTCGATATTCACCCATCCGCAGCGCTGGAGCATGGCCTGGCCTCGTTTTCGTGTCCGCCACACTCCACCCTGCCTGCGCCCGCCTGCCAAGCCAGGATGGCAGGGCGTGCTGACAGCGTCGTGGCAGGAGTGGCTCCAACCTCCCTCTCCCTTGGGAGAGGGATCGAGGGAGAGGGGGAAGGCGCAGCCGGAGCGCCGTACTTCCCGGGAAGCCCAAAGCGTCATTTTTTCCCGGAAGCGCGAGAGCGCTGTCTTTTCCCGGAAGCGTGCAGCGCTGTCCGGGATCTACGGGAGACTCATCGCTTGGCATCGCGCTCTGTCGATCCCGGCTTCTTCAGCCCGCTTTCGCGGGCTTACGGCCGGGAAAAATGGTCCGGTTTGGCGGGCTTCCAGCCAGGAGACGCGCTCAGGTGTCGGGCGCTGAGGCGAGAACGGGTGCCGCTTCGTCGAAATCGCCGCGGATGTCGAACCACAGGTCTTTCCAGCCGGGGTTCATCGCCTCGATCAGATTGATCTTCCAGGCACGGCGCCAGCGCTTGAGGAGATATTCGCGCCGGGCGGCGGTCTCGAACCCCTCATGCCATTCGAACCAGACGAGCTGTTTGATCGCGTAGCGGCGCGTGTATCCGCGCATCGCACCGGTGCGATGCTGCCAGATGCGCCAGATCAGATTCGTCGTCCGTCCGACATAAAGCGCTCCGCGCGGCCGGCTCGCCATGATGCAGACGGCTTCGGGTGCATTGCTCATGAGTGCAATTATAGGTTTATAATCTTTTCGGTGCAACTCGTTCCTGAGCCGCTTTTGCGGGAGCGCTGTCCCGCTGTCCGGGGCCTGCGGGAGGTTCACCGCTCGAAATGATCTTCGGTCGGTCCCGGCGTCTTCAGCCCGCCTTTGCGGGCTTTCGGCCGGGAAAAATCCTGCGATTGGAGAAGAAAAAGCCTAAGGCAATTCCCGCAAGAAATTCTCCACCACTTTTTTCTCGCCGGCCTTGTCGAAGCGGACGGTGTATTTGGCGCCGTCGGCTTTCTTGACCGTGCCGTAGCCGAACTTGTCGTGGAAGACGCGGTCGCCCGATTTCCAGCGGCCGTTTGTGTCGCCGCTTTCGATCAGGGTGGCCTTGGCGTTGATGGTGGGCGGGGCCGAGCGGCGGCCTTCGGTCTGGCTGGCCTGGTAGCGCTTCCAGCCGGGGCTGGAATAGCTCGAGGCCATGGCGTCGGGCTGCTGGCGCACGCTTTCAAAGCCCGGACCGCCATCATAATAACCGGTCTCCGAGCGCGCCTCGACATGATCCATCGGCAATTCGTCGATGAAGCGGCTGGGGATCACCGTCTGCCAGCGGCCATAGATCATGCGGTTGGCGGTGAAGGTGATGATGGCGCGTTCGCGGGCGCGGGTGATGCCGACATAGGCCAGACGGCGTTCCTCCTCCAGCGAGCGCGTGCCGCCCTCGTCCAGCGAGCGCTGGGAGGGGAAGACGGTCTCTTCCCAGCCCGGCAGGAAGACGAGCGGGAATTCCAGCCCCTTGGCGCCGTGCAGCGTCATCAGCGAGACCTCGTCCTCGTCGGCGGCGCGGTCGGCGTCGGTCAGCAGGGCGACGTGTTCCAGATAGGCTTCCAGCGTGTCGTACTCGCCCATGGAGCGCACGAGTTCCTTGAGGTTCTCCAGCCGGCCGGCGGCCTGGGGCGTCTTGTCCTCGCGCCACATCGCCGTATAGCCGCTTTCGTCGAGCACGATCTCGGCCAGCTCGTCCAGCCGGCTCTGCCCGGCCTGGTCGCGCCAGCGTTCCACGTCGCGCAGGAAAACCTGCAGCGCGGTGCGGGCCTTGCCGCGGATCTCGTCCGTGCCGACCATGACGCGGGCGGCCTCGGTCATCGGCACGCCCATCTGGCGGGCGGTGACGGCGATCTTCTGCACGGTCGTGTCGCCGATGCCGCGCTTGGGCACATTGACGATGCGCTCGAAGGCGAGATCGTCCTCGGGCGAGCGCACCAGGCGCAGATAGGCGTGGGCGTCGCGCACCTCGGCGCGCTCGAAGAAGCGGGGCCCGCCGATCACCTTGTAG
>PANX01000117.1 GCA_002707795.1 Maricaulis sp. | reverse complement strand
GCATCAACTGGGTGGCGACCATGATCTCGGCGGCGGCGCCGAGCTGGCCGCCGGTGGGGCGGGGTGGTGTGTGCGTCTGGGTCATCATGGGGACTACACACGCTTGGATAGCGGGTCGAGTCAACCAGAAAAGAGACTCATAGACTGTAGATCAATCGGATGCATCGCTATCGGATATCCGGATGGATATTCGTCATCGGCTTTCGGCCAACATGAAGCGTCTGCGCAAGGCAAAATCCTGGTCCCAGGAGGAGCTGGCCGATCGGGCCGGCCTGCACCGCACCTATATCTCCGGTGTGGAGCGCTGCGTACGCAATCCCACCATCACCGTGGTCGAGAAGATCGCGGTCGCGCTGGGCGCCGGGTATGACGAGCTATTGGGGTGAGGCTGGGCGCTCCAGCGGTTCCAGGCCGTATCGGGTGCGCAGGGCATTGGTGCTGCGCCACCCCTCGTCTTCCGTTACGGACCGGCAGGCCGTCTGGAATGCATGGTCCTGTGACGGCATGTCTGCGCCATGCGCGGACCCGATGTCTTCCAGATGGCGCTGGGAGGGATCGTTTTCCCAGAAGTGGCAGACATCCTCGCCGTCGCGGTGGGCCGCGATCGCCGCATCAAGGGTAAGGGCCCTATCCACCTCGCCGACTTGAAAGGGATAGCCGTCCGGTCGCGGGCGATCGAGGCTGGGGCAGAGATCGTGCAAGGCCTCGGACGTTTCTGTCAGCGACAGATCGACAATCTCCACATCCCAGGTTGGGAAGGGTTCATGCGCGTTTGGTGGAACGCGGTCCGCCTCGATCTGGGCGGTATAAGCCAGCTCTGATTGTGAAACGTGGTCGGAGGTGAGGCGAAGCGGGGCCCAGCCGCAGATGCGCTGTGCGGTGTCCGGGAGAACCGTGATCGGGCCGAGCTGATGGGTGATGCCGGCCTCCTGTGACAGGCGGACCGTGATGGCATCATCAAGCGCCGGCCTCAAGCCGCGCTCCACCGAGGAAAGATGCTTGGCCGGTGCGACCCGGTTTTGCGGCGTCATCAGTGTTTCAAACTCGCCGGTCCCGGCCAGGCGCGGGCACCAGGCGGAGACCGCCTCGGGGCTGGCATCGGCATTTACGAGCGTCATCGGCAGCGTGTTGGTGTGTTCGTGCCGGCGTTCGAAGGCGTTGATCCGGGCGAGAAGCCAGCGGGGCGACCAGGCCCGGTCCTGCGGCGTGGAGATCTGGTACTCGCCGCAGAAGTGGTCGCCATCGCGAACGCCCGGATAGCCCAGATTGAGCATGTACGTGTCCTCAGGCATGTCCGGCCAGATACGGTCCAGGCTGTGCATGATGACACCGGCAGGGCCGCCTCGAGGCAGTTCCACCGCATCCGGGTCGAAGTCCGGGAAGGGCGGTAGAGGCAGGTTTGGCTCCAGCACTTCGGTGCGCAGGCTGTCGGGCATGTTGGGGCAGGCCTGATCGAGCGCCGCGGCGTCCGCCGTCCGGTCGATGACGGTGAGCCTGGGAACTGTAGTCCAGGGTAGGTCCACGGTCTCGCCTGGCTCGACGCGCAAGATGTAGACCGCCACGACCTCATAGTCGGCATCGGCCAATTCATGGGAGTAGGAGCCGCATAGATGCCCGTTGTCGACAAAGGTGGGCGAGACCATCAGGCGTGGCGTCGGAGCGTCTTCGGGAATCTCGCCCCAAAACGCACGTATCATGCCGGTCGCAAGATCGTGCCATGCGCGTCGATCGGCGGGCCCCTCCGGCCATTCACCGACATAGTCTCCCGGCATCGCTTCGGTCTGGGTGGCGACAAGGCTGGTCGCGGCGAGCAGGGGCAGGAGGAGAGGGGCCATCATGAGATCGATCCTTGCGTGCCAGGTGTGGTCGGTGGGGTGAGTGCGCTCTGTCTCGTCATCGGGATCTAGTCATCCGGCGCGTCGAAGGTGCACATGCGGTCGCCTTCGCAGGCGGCCAGCTGAATGCGGATCATTGCATTCATCCGCTTGGAGTGGTCGCGCGCCGTCTCATAGTCCCTTAAGCGGCACGGCAGTCCGATGTCGCGCGGATAGCCGGGAACGTCCGCCGGCCAGTCAACGCCGGGCAGATCGGTAAAATCATCCTCCCAGAAATGGCAGACCAATTCGCCATTGCGATGGGCCTCGATCGCAGCCTCCAGGCTCTGCGCCTGACCAAACGCATTGGCCTGGTTGCCATAACCCTCCGGGCGCGGCTGGTCGAAGGCCGGGCAGGCCTCCCGCCCAGCCTCCATCCCATCCAGAAGCTCAATGTCGACGATCTCGACATCCCAGCTTGGAAAGGGGTCCTGCGGTCCGGCCGGCACGCGTTCCGCGGCGATCCGGGCGCTGAAGGCCATCGCGTTGAGCGTCGTGTAATCGGAGGTCAGATGGACATTGAGCGTGCCACAGACCTGGCGGGGCGATTGCGGCAGGAGGGTGAGCTGACTGCCCAGTGAGGCCGTGATGGGCGGGGCCCCATCAGCAGGCTCGGCGGGCAGGCTGGCATTGATATGGTCGATCACCGCCGGGGTGAGCGTGTCTTCCACCGAGGCGATGTGTTGCGCCGGGTCCGATGCGTGTTCCGGCGTCATCAGCTGCGCAAAATCACCCGACGCTGCCAGGCTCGGGCACCAGGCTGTTACATTCTGCGGGGACGCATCGGCGTTGATGATGGTCACGGGAAGCACCAGTTCGCGATCGCTCTGCGGCGCAAAGGCGTCGATGCGGATGGTCATCCAGTGCGGCGTCCAGGCGCGTGCCTGCGGCGTGGAGCGCTGATAGGCGATGCAATAATGGTCGCCTTCCCGAAAGCCCGGTCGGCCGACATTCGTGTGGATCGTGCCTTCGGGACGTTCGGGCATGACGCGTAAAAGGCTCCTGCGCATCATGAAGCTCTGACCCCCCTCCAGCATGCCGACCCCGTCCGGATCGAAGTGCGGCAGATCGGCCCGGAACCGGGCATAGGGATCGAGGATCCCGGCGCGCACATCATCGGGCAGGTCGGGGCAGTACCGGTCGAGATCCTCCGCCGTGGCCTCGTGCGTGATGAGGTCGACAGGCAGCGCCCGTGGGGCGTCCGGATCGCCCAGATCGGTGGTCTCCAGGCGGGCGACGAGGCTGCCATAGCGTTGATCGAAATTCCCCGTCCCGCCGAACCGGTAGACGCCGCACACATGCATGCCGTCGAGAAAGCGCGGTTCGACCAGCGCGATCGATCGCGTGTCCTCCCGGTCGGGCCTGGCCTCCAGCGCGCGCTGAACCCCGTAGGTCAGTTGCCGCCAGGCTTGCGGGTTGTCGACTGTCTCCAGATCGGACGGCCAGCGGCCGACATACGCACCAAAGGGCGAAGCGGCCTGCAGACCCAGCAGCGTGGTTCCGGCCATCAGGGCGAGAAGCGTGTGAGGTGCCATGCCCGCTACACACGCTTAGGTGAGGGGCTGTGTCAACCGAAAATGAGACTGATCGGCTACGTTTTGGGGGGCGTGCTGGCCAAGGTTTCGTTGCTTTGGAGGTGCTCGAAGTAGCCCGAGATCGTCCATGCCGAGCTGGTGATGCGAACGGGCGCATGTGGTCTTGATGCGCCCGCTCAGGGAGTAAAGGCTAAGCGTCTGTGCAGGGGACCAGATGTCTGCTGACGTGTTTGATGTCGTGCAGCAGGTATCTGAGGAATTCCCTCTGGTGGTCATCCAGACATTCCAACTCCTGCTCCATGAAGACGGTTACCTTGTCGTGGAGCTCGGATTGGCCGGTAGCTGGCGTGCGGTAGAGGGCTTGAGCCGCAGCTCCCACGGCTGACAAACGCATCTCGTCATCGACATCCAGATCCGGCTTGTCTGCATGCTCTACGAAATTTGCCTTGGCCCGATAGTATGTGGCGAGCGCCGTTCTTATCGTGTTCATGCGACGCCTCCCCGAGTGAGGCCGAGTTCGTGGATATCCCTCGCGATTGCATCAATGAAGGCGATGTGAACGGTCTCGAGATGGTCCCGCTCGAAGCGGGCAAATGTGGCCAGTTTGTCGAACAGGTCGTGCTGGTTGAAACATCGCGCCACATAGAGCGCATCTCGGGCTTCGGCGACATGGTCCGCGGCCACATCTGCAGCGCTATTGTCGATATCCAGTTCAAGCAAGGCTGCCATGGCCCTGTGATAGCGCGCTGCCGCAATATTGAATTCTTCACGCATGAGTTTCTCCTTCTGCAAGCCGGCGGAGTGCCGGCTGATCGCCTGAATGGCAGGCGGATGCAGAGTATCGGAAACCACCGGGACGAGATGGGTGCCGAGGGTGGTGTTATCCGCTTTGGCGCACGAGCGGACAAGGTCGCTTTCGGCTCGCGGGCGATACTGCAAATTCAGGCTTGAACCTCTAGCGGCTAGAGGAATTAGGCTGGTCCGGTCGCTTGAGGGCTTGATCGACAAAGCCGTCACCTGTAGACCCCTGTCGAACCGGAGGTGTTCGTGCTCGCTCTGCTGCGCACATTACTGGCCGTCCTGACCCTCCTGTCCTTCTCCGGAGAGGTGGTGGAAGCGGCTGTGCCGGGGCACGACCACCATCTGGGCCATGAGGACCTCGCCGAGGGCGGTTCCGGTGAGAGCGAACACCGCCATGCCCAGCATCCCGTACATGCCTGCGGGGTCTGCCATCATGCGATCCCGGCCAAAACGGGGGCACCGGCCCTGAGTGTGCCGGCCAGACGGATCGCCTACCGCCTGTCCCACGAATCCGGTGCGGACCGGGCGCTCGCGCCGCCCCACCAGCCTCCCATTTCCTGACGAGAGCGTTCGAACCCTTCGTTCTCTTCAGACAATCGGGATATCTGGATGTATTCAGACAAATCTTCCCGGCCGAACTGGCCGGGCCGAGGACTTGCAGGCGTGGCCTGCAGTGCTCTCCTCGCGTCTGCGGCGCTGGCACAGCCGGCTCCGCGGGACGCCCCGCTCGATCTCGCGACGGCCCTGCAGTGGGCCGCGCAATCCAACCCGCGCATCGGGGCGGCCCGGGCGGACGTGTCCGCACGGCTTGGCGAAGCCCGTCAAGCGGGCCTTTGGGACAACCCCTCCCTGGAAGCCGAAGCCGAGGACTTCGGCGGCGATCGCGGCGATATCGGCGACGCCGATGTGACCGTCGCCGTGCGCCAGACCATCCCGCTGGGCGGCGACCGGCGCCGCGCCCGCGAGGCGGCCGAGGCCTGGGCCGGTGTCGAGACCGCGCAGCTGAACGCGGAGATCGCCAGCCTGCTCGGCGACGCGGCCACGGCGTTCGTGGACGCCCGTGCGGCCCAGGAAACCGCTCGCGTCAGGGCGGAACTCCAGGATCTCGCGGAAACCGCCGCGTCGGCCATACGCCAGCGCGTCGAGGCGGGGCGGTCCTCGCCCATCGATCTCGACCGGGCCGACATTCTGGCCGCCACGGCCGGCATCGAGGCGGCATCGGCGTTGACCGAGGCGCGGCGTGCAGGTCTTGCGCTGGCCGCGATATGGGGCGGCGCGCCGGCGGGCGAGGTCGCGCCCCCGTCCGTGCTCGTGAACAATCCGGAACTGTCGGCACTGACGCCGGAGGCGATGATGCGGCGCAATCCGGATCTGGCGGTCGCACAGCAGACATCCCGCGCGCGAAGCGAAGAGATTGCCAGAGAACGGGCCGAAGCCATCCCGGATATCACTGTCGGTGCCGGGATCAGGCGGTACGGCAGCGATAACGAGACGGCCTATCTCGCCATGGTCGAAATGCCGATCCCGGTGATCGACCGAAACCAGGGGCGCATCGCTGCCGCTGCGGCGCGAGAGACCGGGGCCCGGCTGGACGAGGAGGCCCTGCGGCGGCAATTGCTGGCCCGCCATGCGGCCGCCTACCGCCGGTGGAGCGATGCGCAGCAGCGTCACGCGGCACTGAGCGAAAGCGTGCTGCCGGCCGCGCAGAACGCCTTCTCCCGCGCCAGCCTCGCCTATCGCGAGGGCGCCCTCCAGCTCCTCGACCTGCTGGACGTCCAGCGCACCTATTTCGACACACGCATCCAGGCGATCGAAGCCCGGGCGGAACTCGCCCGCGCGGCCATCGAACTGGACGTGCTCTTTGGCGCACCGCGCCTGAAGCAACTCGCCGGCATTGCCGGCGCGGAGGCCAATCCATGATATCGACACTCACCCGGACACTCCTCGCCGGCACGGCCGCGCTGGCGCTGCTCTCCGCCTGCTCGGAACCGTCGGCGCAAGCGCCCGCCCGCGAAGATCCTGCGGGCACAGATACGCATGAAGGCACGGCCGAGACCAGTCGTGCGGGGGACAATCACGCCGATGGAGCCGAAGAAATAGAGCTGACCGACGGCGACATCGACGCGCTGGGCATAACGATCGGCCAGGTCGATACCGGTCCGGTCGACGGCGAGGTGGAATTGCCCGCCGAAGTCCGGTTCGACCAGACGCGGCTGGCGCATGTCTCGCCGCGCGTATCGGGGATCGTCCATGCCGTTCATGTCACGGAGGGTGACACGGTCGAAACCGGCCAGCTCCTCGCCGTACTGGACAGTCGCGCCCTGGCGGACGCCAAGGCCGGATACCTGTCCGCCTTGGCCCGCCTCGATCTCGCCCGGTCGCGTTTCGAGCGCGAGAGGCGGCTGTGGGAGCAGCAGATCTCGGCGGAGCAGGACTTCCTCGACGCCCGTCAGGCGCTGGAGGAATCCCGCATTGAGGTGCGCAGTGCCCGCCAGCAATTGGAGGCGCTGGGCGTTGACGAGGCGGCGCGCGACGCCCTTGTCTCGGGAGCCGATCAGCCCCTCACACGCTACGCCCTTGCGGCACCGATCTCCGGTACCGTCATCGAGCGCCATGCCGTGCTGGGCGAGGTGATCGAGGAAGGCGCCCAGCCGCCGGCCTTCATCATTGCCGATACGTCCACAGTCTGGGTCGATGCAGCCATCTACGGTGCCGATCTCGACCGGCTGCGGGCCGGAAGTCCCGTCCGGATCGATCCGGGCGACGGCGGCCCCGAAATCGTCAGCCAGATCGCCTTCGTCAGCCCGCAACTCGGCGAAAGCACACGCACGGGCCGGGCGCGGATCGTCATCGACAATGCCGGCGAACGCTTGCGTCCGGGCATGTTCGTCACGGTTCACGCCGAGGCGCTCGCCGCCCGGGCCAGCACCCGCGTCCCGGCGACCGCACTGCAGACGGTCGACGGCGCCGATCTCGTCTTTGTTCGCACCGATCACGGTTTCGAAGTTCGTCCGGTCCGGATCGGACGGCGCTCAGACCGTTTCGCGGAAATCCTCGCGGGGGTCGAGCCGGGCGAACGGATCGCGACCGCCGGCGCCTTCGCTCTCAAGTCCGAACTGCAAAAAGGGGAGTTCGAAGATGGACACGCCCACTGACAACACCTCCCCGCAAAACCAGGGGGCGGCCACGCGGCTCCTGCATCGCATCGCCGGCGGGCGCCTCCTGGCGGTGCTCGGCTTCGTCGCGGTCATTCTGGCGGGCGGAATCACCTTCCGGACCATGCCGGTTGACGCTTTCCCCGACGTCACGCCCGCCCTGGTGCAGGTCTTCACCGAGACCGAAGGCCTCGCCCCCGAAGAGGTGGAGCGCTATGTCACCTTCCCGGTCGAGACGGCGATGAATGGTCTGCCCCGGCTGACGGAAGTCCGCTCCACCTCGAATTTCGGCCTGTCGGTCGTGAATATCTATTTCGAGGACGGGACGGATATCTACTGGGCCCGCCAGCTCGTCGGCGAACGTCTCCGGCTGGCACGTGAGGACATACCCGACGGCTTCGGCGAGCCGGCCATGGGGCCGATCACCACCGGGCTCGGACAGATCCTCTTCTACTTCCTCGACAGCGCCGACGGCGCCATGAACGGCGTCGAACTGCGCACCATCCAGGACTGGCTGGTGAAGTTCGACCTGCAAACCGTGCGCGGCGTGACCGAGGTTCTCTCGCTGGGCGGTTTCGAACGGCAATACCAGATCGATGTGCGGCCGGAGGCGCTCCTGCGCTACGACCTCACCGTCGCGGACGTGGTGGCGGCCGTAGAGGCCAATAACGCCAATGCCGGGGCGCAGTTCCTGGTCGAGAACTCCGAGCAGTATACAGTGCGGGCCGTCGGCCTGGCCGAGGGCGAGCACGATCTGGGCGATATCGTCGTCAAGGTCGTCGATGGCGTGCCGGTGCGCGTTCGGGATATCGCCGGGATCGAAATCGGCGGCGCACCCCGCCAGGGCCTCGCCACGATGAACGGCCAGGGCGAGATCGTTGCCGGGCTGGTGCTCAAGCTGATCGGGGCGAATACCAATGAAGTGATCGGCCGCGTCCACGACCGGCTGGACCGCATCAACGAGACCCTGCCCGAGGGCGTCGAGGCGATACCCTATTACGACCAGTCCGAACTGGTCGGTGCCGCGGTCTCGACCATGACGACGGCGCTCTGGCAGGGCGCCCTGCTGGTTGCGATTATCCTGTTCGCCTTCCTGCGCGGCTGGCGGCCGAGTCTGATCGTGGTGGCGTCCATCCCCTTCTCGGTCGGGTTCGCGCTGATCGCGATGAGTCTGTTCGACGTTTCGGCCAATCTGATGTCGCTGGGCGGGATCGCCGTCGCCATCGGCATGATGGTCGACGGGGCGGTGGTCATGGTGGAGAACGCCAACCGGCGTCTGCGCGAGGCCGAAGCGGGTGCAGACCGGCGCACTGTCGTGGCGCAGGCCTGCGCCGAGGTGCTGCAGCCGCTGGTTTTCGCCATCCTCATCGTCGTGGTGGTTTTCCTGCCGATCCTCACGCTCGAAGGGGTGGAGGGAAAGACCTTCCGCCCGCTTGCCTTCGCCGTGGTCTTCGCCATGGCGGGTTCGCTGGTGTTTGCCGTGCTGCTGGCACCCGCGGCGGCCTTTTTGGGCCTGCGGCCGAAATCGACCCGGTCGGAGGGTGGCAGTCTCTATGCCCGCTGGTTCGGTCCGGCCGTCGGTTTCTTCGTGGCGCGGCGCTGGGCGGCGGTCCTGCTCGCCGGCGTCATGCTGGCGGCGGGCGCGCTGATCTTTCCGCGCCTGGGTTCGGAGTTCACACCGCGCATGAACGAGGGCGACCTGCTCATCCGCTTGACGATGGCGCCTTCCATCAGCCTGCCGGAGGCCCGCAACACGGTCACCCGGTTCGAGCAGACCCTGCTCGACGACTTCCCGGAGGTCGAGCGCGTGGTGACACGGGTCGGCCGCGGCGAAGTCGGCGCCCACGCCGATCCGGTCAACAGCGGCGAAGCCTTCGTCGCCTTGAGGCCGAGATCGGAATGGACGACGGCGCGCACGCAGGCGGAGCTCCTGGCCCGCATGAGCGAGCGCTTCGAGGACTTCCCCGGGGCCCGGTTCAACATCACCCAGCCGATCGCGGCCGCGACGGACGAGCTGCTCACCGGCACCAAGGCGGACCTCGCCATCAAGCTGTTCGGCGAGGACATGGCCGTGCTGGAAGGGCAAGCGGCGGAGATCGCCCGCGTGATCCGTGGCATCGACGGGTCGGCGGACGTCCAGACCGACCAAGTGACCGGTGCGCCGCAATTGCGCATCACGGTCGATCGCGACGCGATCAGCCGCTTCGGCCTCAATGTCGAGGACATCCTGTCGGTTGTGCGCAGTGCGGTGGGCGGTGAGACCGCCGGGCAGGTCTTCGAAGGCATCCGGCGATTCAATATCGTGGTGCGCTATCCCGAGGCCGACCGCGCCAATGCCGAACGCATCGGGCGCATCGTGCTCAACGGACCCGGCGGGGAGTTGATCCCGCTGAGCCAGGTGGCGACCATCGAGCGGATCGAGGGACCGCGCCAGGTCACCCGCGAGAACGGGCGCCGCTTCATCACGATCCAGACCAATGTCCGCGGCCGCGATATCGGCTCTTTCGTGGCTGAGGGGCAAGCAGCCGTGGACACCGAAATCGACCTGCCGCCCGGCTACTACGTCGAGTGGGGCGGCCAGTTCGAACTGCAGCAGCAGGCCAATGCCCGCTTTGCCGTGGTGATCCCGGTGACGTTGGGCATCGTGATGCTCTTGCTGCTGTTCAGTTTCGGCCGTCTGAAAAGCGCCCTGCTGATCGTGGCCAACATCCCGCTTGCCCTGGTTGGCGGTATCGCGGCGCTCTGGCTGACCGGCCAGAACCTGTCGGTGCCGGCCTCAGTGGGTTTCATCGCCCTGTTCGGCATCGCCCTGGGCAATGGTATGGTGCTGGTCTCCTTCCTCGACCGTTTTGCGCGAACACGCCGGGACGTGGATGCCTTCAGTATCGAGGCTGCGGTGATGCGGGCTCAGCCGGTGCTGATGACCGCCACCACCACCGGGCTCGGCCTGATGCCGCTGCTCTTCGCGAGCGGGATTGGATCGGAAGTGCAACGTCCTCTCGCGGCCGTCGTCATCGGCGGGCTGGTGACATCGACCGTGTTGACGCTGCTCGTCCTGCCAGCCGTCTACAAATGGTTTGCGCCTCGGCCGGTGCTGCCAGAACGGGAGGAACCGGTCTAGCCGGACGGTTCGACGGTGAGCCCCGGATCGTTAAATCGATCCGGGGTTTCCACCGTTGACCCGGTCCCGCATCGATACCGGCATTGACTCTATAGTCGCTACAGGAATTAGGCCTGCTGCAGGCTCATCAAGGAGCACTCCCGTGCCACACGATCACCGCGAGCTTCACATCGACCCGCAGTCCGGCGACCGCCGGGTTTCCATTGCCATCTGGGCAAACGGCCTGCTGACCGTCGCCCAGATTTTAGGCGGCATCCTGTCGGGCAGTCTCGCCCTGATCGCCGACGCGCTTCACAATTTTTCCGACATGGCGGCATTGGTCATCGCCTTCGCCGCCCGCAAGATCGCGCGGCGGCCCGCGGACAAGAGGATGACCTTCGGATACGGCCGGATCGAGATCGTCGCCGCGCTGATCAACTACACGACGCTGATCCTCATGGGCGTCTATCTCTTGTACGAGGGCGGTATGCGGCTGATCGATCCGCCAGAGGTCGCCGGGTGGACCGTAGTGATCCTGGGCGGTGTGGCACTTGCGGTCGACACGCTGACGGCGCTGCTGACCTACTCGATGCAAAAGGGCAGCGTGAATATCCGGGCGCTTTTCCTGCACAATCTGTCGGACGCGTTCGCCTCGATCGCGGTTGTCGTCGGCGGCACGCTGATCCTCCTCTACGACATGCGCTGGGTCGACCCGGCCATCACCATCGGCATTGCGGCCTATCTCCTCTACCTGGCCTTCACCGAGATCGGCACCCCGATCCGTACGCTGATGCTCGGCAGCCCGCCCGATATCGACGGCGCCGCCGTCATCGAGACAATGCGCAACCGGGACGGCGTACAGGACGTTCACCACGTGCATCTCTGGCAGATGCAGGAACATGAAGCAGCGCTCGACTGTCACGTCGTCCTGACCGGCGCGGGCTGGGCGCGCCTTGAAGATATCAAGGCAGATCTCAAGGACGCGCTGCAAAGCCGCTTCGGTATCGCGCATTCGACCCTGGAGTTCGAACACGCCGATCGTGCCCACGAAAATGCCGGCCTTTACGGTCATCCCGAGCCGGCGGAAAAGGAGGACAACGATGTTCACTGAAACACTGACCGATCGTGACGATGTCATCGGCATCGTCTGCGAGGGAAAACTCTCGCAGGCCGACTTGAAGCGCATGCACGCATTGCTGCACGAGCGGCTGGAAACGGCCAACGGCAGCCCGGGCCTGCTGGTGGATCTCACCGGCTTCGAGGGCTATGAGGGACCTGCAGCAATGGCCGAAGACCTGAAGATGGACACGGCGCACCGCAACGACTTCCACCGCATCGCCGTCGTGGGGGAGCGCAGGTGGATGCAGTGGGGCACATCGCTCGCCGGCCTCCTCACACGCGCCGAGATGCGCTGGTTCGACGCCGCAGAGACGGCCGTGGCCGCCGACTGGGTCCGGCCGGGCTGAAGCGCGATCATGAACCCGAACCTCAAACAGCCTGGGCCGCAGAAACGAGCCAGGCGCGCGCCGCCTACGCGGCCCGCGAGGACGCGCTGGCGCTCCACCATTTCGAGCGCGCCCACATTCTCGGCCAGCGGTATTTTCTCACCCACTGGTCCACGCACTGGTGGATGCTCAAGCTCGGCATCCGCCGGTCCGACCGGCGGGAGATTCGCGGACAGATCGTGCGACTCGTCGCCGTGATACCCGGCTATGTCTTCGGCTGGGTCCCGAAGGGCAATACCGGCGGGGCAGATGTTTCCGCCATCAAGCCGATGGCGATCCCACAGGACCTTGAGGCGTTGCTGCAGGACTATTCGGTGTCTCGTGACGTGGTCGGACGAATGTTGGTGCTCGCCGCTCTCGCGGCGCTGGCCCTCTTCGTCCTGATCCGTTGAAGCCAACGGGGCCGGCAACAGGAGGCGCAGGCTGCGACTGCGGCGTGGACAAAGCGAAGCAAGTGCTAGGTCCGCTATCGGGATGGAGCCAATTTTGGCCTCCGTTCCGCCGAGGCGCATAATCCATGGCTTCCAAACATGGAGGCCACAATGGACATCATCTGTCTGCCGGACCGCAGCCGGCCGGAACCCTGGAACACACGAGAAAGCCCGGATATCGGCTATTGCGTCGCCAGCGCATTCAGGATCGCGCAGTCCGGTGTGTCACCGCGGTGACAAGTGGCGATCAGCCCGGCGAGCGAGGTTTCCAGACGCTGCAGGTCGTCGAGCTTGCGCCGGATATTGCGCCGATGGGTTTCGGCCATCTCCGCGACCTGCCCGCAAGTGTGATTGCCGCCGTCGACCATAGCGAGCAGGCCGCGAACCTCTTCGAGACAAAAGCCGAGATCTCGCAGGCGCAGGGCGAAGCGAAGCCGGTCGATATCGGCCTGCGAATACAGCCGGTGGCCGCTCGCAGTCCGATCCGTCGGGCCGATAATGCCGATGGTTTCATAATAGCGGACCGTCTCGATATTGCAGCCGAGATGACGGGCCAGGCCTGTACGTTTCAGCGACGCTCTCATTTTCGTGATCCCCTGCACGGATTCCGGTCTTGATCCTGTACGTACTACAGGGTCTAGCCTCGGGTCATGTCAAACCTGCGTGACCTATCCAGCCGGCTGTCGCGGTGGCTGTCCGGCGACAGCGCCGCACTTGCTGGCGCATCCTCTCGGTCCGCTGTCGTCCACCGGCGGCACCAAGAATTCCGTCTGCAGCACGGGCTGCCGGACTGGACGTGGAGCTGAAATGTCCGAACCCCGAAACACAGAACTATCCGCACAGGCGCGCGCAATCGATCCGCCCGGCAAGCCGCGCAGCCTGGCTGCGCTCGGCGTGCTGGGCGCCTTGCTCGCCTCCTCTTGCTGCATCCTGCCGCTGGTGCTGATTCTCGCAGGGGTAAGCGGCGCCTGGATCGGCTCGCTGAACGCGCTGGAGCCCTTTAAACCCCTGTTCATCGCCGTCACCGCCGTATTTCTCGGCCTGGGCTTCTGGCACGTCTATTCCCGGCGCAAGCCGGACTGCGAACCGGATAGCTATTGCGCCCGCCCGCAATCGTCGATCGTCACGCAATTCGCCCTCTGGACAGGCGCGCTGCTCGTCCTACTGGCCGCCACTATCGATTGGTGGGCGCCGCTTTTTTACTGATGGAGACCAACATGAAGCGCTTTGTTTTCTTTGCACTCGCCCTGGCCGCAACCGGCCTGACAGGGATCGGCCACGCGCTTGCACTCCCCAATAACTCGGCCGGCGGAGATGTCGCGCAGGCCCAGGCCGCTCGCCATGAGACGGTCAGTTTCGACATCGACAATATGACCTGCGCCATGTGCCCTGTGACGGTGCGCACTGCCATGAACCGGGTCGAGGGCGTCCAATCGGTCGCCGTCGATTTCGACGCCAAGACCGCCACGGTCGCATTCGATCCCGCCGTCACGACCGCGGACGATATTGCCGCGGCATCGACCAATGCCGGCTATCCCGCACATCGGCAGGACGAGGCCGGCGAGTGATGCACGATTGCGGTCCGGCCGATCGGAAGACCTACGATCTGATTGTCGTCGGGGCCGGCTCGGCCGGTTTTTCCGCGGCCATCACGGCTGCGCAAACCGGGGCGCAGGTCCTGATGGTCGGGCACGGTACGATCGGCGGCACCTGCGTCAATGTCGGCTGCGTGCCGTCGAAAAACCTGATCCGGGCCGCCGAAGCGGTACACGCCGCCGGTGCGGCCGGCCGCTTCCCCGGCATCGCCGGCCGCGCGCAGCTGGCCGACTGGCGCGCCCTCAAAGCGTCCAAGGACGCACTGGTCGCCGAGCTTCGCGAGAAGAAATATATCGACCTGCTGCCACAGTACGAGAACATGGCCTATGTCGAAGGCAAGGCCCGGCTGGTTGAAGGCGGTGTCCAGGTAGAGGGCGACATCTACCGGTCGCCCCGCACCTTCATCGCCACCGGTTCGTCGCCCTGGATTCCGGACATTGCCGGCATTGATACCGTCAATGTCCTCAACAGCACGGACGCGCTGGACCTTGAGGACTTGCCCGCGAGCCTGCTCGTGCTCGGCGGCGGCTATATCGGCTGCGAGCTGGCCCAGATGTTTTCTCGCCTGGGCAGCGCCGTGACCCTGGTCACGCGCTCGCGCCTCCTGCCGGAAGCGGAGCCGGAAATCTCCGACGCCATGACCGCCTGCTTTCTTGCCGAAGGCATCAAGGTGGTGACCGGCGTTCAATATCGTGCCGTCAAGTCCACGCGGCACGGTATCGCCCTGGAGCTGGAGCGTGACGGGCGGAGACAGGTGCTCGAAGCCGGGCATTTACTGGTGACGGCAGGGCGTCGACCGAACAGCGACGGCCTGGGCCTCGCCG
>PANX01000116.1 GCA_002707795.1 Maricaulis sp. | reverse complement strand
TGGGCGTTCATCCGGGCTCTCCTTGCTGATGGCAGTGTCGCAACCACCACCTTCAAGGCTTCAGCCCGGGTGAACAACCTTATGAGAACTCACAGCTAGCCGCCGACCAGCCGCTGCAGATAGGCGCCGTATTCCGTCTTCAGCATCGGCTGGGCCAGACGCAGCACCTGCTCGTCATCGATGAAGCCCTGACGCCAGGCGATCTCTTCCAGACAGGCGACTTTCAGGCCCTGCCGGGTCTCGATCGTCTCGACGAACTGGGCCGCCGCCAGCAGTGACTGGTGGGTTCCGGTATCGAGCCAGGCATAACCCCGGCCCATCAGATGGCCCTTCAGCAGGCCGTCATGCATGTACATCTCGTTGAGCGTGGTGATTTCCAGCTCGCCGCGGGCCGAGGGGCGCACCTCGCGCGCGCGGTCACAGACGGTGTTGTCGTAGATATACAGCCCCGTCACGGCGAAGTTGGACTTCGGCTTCAGCGGCTTTTCCTCGATCGAGACAATGGTCTGGCTGTCGTCGAACTCGGCCACACCATAGCGTTCCGGATCGGCCACCTGGTAGGTGAAGACCTCGGCGCCGCGCGTCAGGCGGGACGCGTCCTTCAGGAGACCCTGGAGGCCGTGCCCGAAGAAGATATTGTCGCCCAGGACAAGAGCACACGGCTCGCCGCCGATGAAGTCCTCGCCGATGATGAAGGCCTGGGCCAGGCCTTCCGGGCGCGGCTGCACCGCATAGGAAAAGTTCACGCCGAGGTCCGAACCGTCGCCCAGCAGGCGCTGGAAGGAGGCCTGGTCTTCCGGTGTCGTGATGATCAGGATGTCGCGGATACCCGCCAGCATCAGCGCGCTGATCGGGTAGTAGATCAGCGGCTTGTCATAGACCGGCAGGAGTTGTTTCGACACGCCCCGGGTCACCGGATACAGGCGCGTCCCCGAGCCCCCGGCCAGCACAATACCTTTCACCAAACGTCTCCTGCTTGCATTGGCAGCCGCGACCAGTCCCGGCGGCACGGTTGTCTAGCCCCGGATGCCCGTCTTCCGCAACCATCCGTCCACCTCGTCGTCACAGAATGCCCAGACGGAAAGGGTCTGTCGCATCATCGATCAGCCGCGTATCGGCGAATACATGGGCCGTTCCGGTGATGACCGGAACGATCCCGCCCGCCGGCGCCGGCCGGTAATGGCCCGAGAACCGGCTGCCGATAATGCTTTCCTGCACCCAGATCTCGCCCGGTGCGAGGCGATCGCGGCGCGCCAGGCAGGCCAGTTTGGCACTCGTGCCGGTCCCGCAGGGCGAGCGGTCATAGGCACCGCCCGGGCAGAGGACGAAGTTGCGGCTGTCGGCACCGGGCGCGGCATCTGCCTTCGAGAAGAACTCGATATGGTCGATCTCGACGCCGCCCAGGCCTGTCAGGCCCTTCTCGACAAGCGCCTGACGGACCGCCCGCGCCGCGCGGGTCAGTGCGGGGATGTTTGCGGGCACCAGCGGCAGCGGAGCGTCCTCGGTGAGGAAGAACCAGTTGCCGCCCCAGGCGATGTCGCCGCGCACCCGGCCCAGATCCGGCACGTCCAGTTCGACGTCTTCGGCCATGCACCGGCTTTCGACATTCTCGAACTGCACGGTATTGGCATCAACGAGCTGGAGCGCGATCACACCGACCGGCGTGTCGATCCGGTGAAGACCGGGCGCCATGCGGCCCATCCAGGCCAGGGTTGCCGCCAGCCCGATCGTGCCGTGTCCGCACATACCCAGATAGCCCGACGTGTTGAAGAATATGACGCCAGCCGAGCAGTCGGGCGCGTCCGGCTCGCACAACAGCGCACCGACCATGGCATCCGAACAGCGCGGCTCCAGCACTGCCATCGTGCGGTAGTGGTCGAAGCGGGTCCGGAAACGCTCCAGCCGGTCCGACAGCGGTCCGGTACCCAGGTCCGGACCGCCCTCGACGATCACCCGCGTCGGCTGGCCACCCGTATGGGAATCGATGACCCGCATCGCGGCGGCCCTCAGGACGCGGCGCCGGGCCAGCCGGCCCACCAGGCGCGGAACTGCCGCCAGGCATTGTCGATGAAGGCCGTCTGCGATGCGCCCAGCCTGTCCTCGGAATAGAGCTGGTGCTCGTAGGCCGCGTGCCCTTCCAGAACCATCAGGCGCTTGTAGTAGAGAACAAGGTCCGGTCCCTCGTCGAACCGCGCCAGCACATCCAGCGCCTCCGACAATTCCCGGGCCAGGCGCCGGCTGTCCGGATCGCCATCGGCCGCCCGGCGGCAAAGCTCTACCAGGCGCAGCACCTCGACCGGCAGGGCATTGCCGACCCCGGTAATGGCACCCGTTGCGCCGCAATTCACGTAGCCGTGGAAGACCTGGGTATCCACCCCCACCATCAGCGTCAGCGCGTCATTGCCCGAGGTGATGGTCTCCGCGGCATAGCTCAGCGCGCCGGCACCGCCGAACTCCTTGAAGCCGACGAGGTTGGGATAGCGGCCGTGCAGTTCGAAGAAGAGATCGGCCCGCGTCTCGAAGCCGTAATAGGGACTGTTGTAGATCACGGCAGGCAGGTCATCGGCCGCTTCGAGGATGGCCGAGAAGTGCGCATGCTGGGCCGCCGGTGCGCTTCCGCGCGACAGGACGCGGGGAATGACCATCAGGCCCGCTGCCCCGGCGTCGACCGCATGACGTGTGATTTCGACCGCGCGCCGGGTATTCTGTGCGCCGGTGCCGACGACAACGGGCAGGCCTGCCGCACACAGACGCGCCACGCCTTCGCATCGCTGTTCGTCGGTCAGCAGCGGCCAGTCGCCCATCGAGCCGCAATAGACCACGGCATCCATGCCGGCAGCCACAAGGCCGCGGCCTGTTTCAACGAGCGCATCCCAGTCCGGAACCCCGGCGGCGCTGCAGGGTGTCATCAGGGCCGGCATGCAGCCGGAAAAGATCTGCTTGTCGACGCTCATACGACCCTCCCTCCAAGCCTCGGAGCGGGGAGCCTAGCCCGGATTCTCCTGTGCGAATACGGATTTTGGCCAGCGCCGGCAGCCGCCGTGGCGGGCCTTGCTGCGGACACCGGCAGAGGTGCTTGTCCTGCAGAGTATCAGCGAGTATGGTTATGAAAGTTTAATTGGAGAGCCCGCGTGTCACAGTCCGAGATCGCTGCCCGCCTGAAAGCCCGGATGCGCCTTCCGGCCGTCGTCGCTCCCATGTTCCTGGTGTCCGGCCCGCAGCTGGTCGCCGCCGCGCGGGCAGCCGGGCTGATGGCCTCCTTCCCCTTCCCCAACGCACGCACCATCGATGTGCTGGAAGAATGGCTGGCCGCGACCCATGCCGACAATGCGCGCGCGCCCTTCGCCGCAAACATGGTCACGCACTCGACCTATGGCCGGTTCGATGCCGAGCTGGATCTCGTGAAGCAATACAGGCCCGATGCGGTGATCACTGCGCTGGGCGGGCCGGGGCGTGTGGTCGACGCGGTCCACGACTATGGCGGCCTGGTCTTTGCCGACGTCAACAATGTCAAATTCGCCCGCAAGGCGATCGAGCAGGGCGCTGACGGTCTCGTTCTCGTCGCCGCAGGCGCGGGCGGACACACCGGCACAATGTCCAGCTTCGCCTTCGTCACCGCCGTGCGCGAATTCTTCGACGGCCCGGTCATGCTGGGCGGTGCCATCAGCAATGGCCGCGCGGTGCGGGCTGCGGAAGTCCTCGGCGCCGACTTCGCCTATATGGGCACCCGTTTCATCGCGGCCGGGGAAAGCCTGGCCGACGCCGAATACCGCGACATGCTGATTGCGGCCGAGTTCGAGGACCTTGTCCTGTCCGACAAGCTGACCGGTGCGCCGGCCCATTATCTGCGCGCGAGCCTGGAAAAGATGGGTATCGGTACAGACGGTTCACGCGGCAGCGGACCGGACTTCGCCGACAGCGAGAACCAGGTGAAGGCCTGGCGCGATGTCTGGTCGGCCGGTCACGGCGTCGGTTCGGTCAAGCGCACCCAGCCGGTCGCAGAGATCGTGGATGAACTCGCCGCGGAATACGCCGCCGCTTGCGCCACACCGGTTCACGACACGAACATGCAGACGACAGCGGCGGCCCTGGCGGGCTGACCGGAAGGAGATACCCCATGACCATGATCCAGACCGAATTCGAGCGCGACGAGCTGACCGAACTCAACCGGTTCAACCCCTATCTCAAGGGCATTTATGCCCCGGTCCGCAAGGAAGTGACGGCGCTTGACCTCGAGGTCGAGGGCGAAATCCCGCGCGACCTCTACGGCGCCTATCTGCGCAACGGACCGAATCCGCTGAATGCGCCGGAGGGGATGCACCACTGGTTCGACGGCGATGGCATGGTGCACGGCATCTTCTTCGAGAACGGCAAGGCGGAATACCGCAACCGCTATGTCCGCACACGCGATCACGAGGCCGAGCGGGCCGGTACGCTGGATGCCGGCGGCATTCTGGAGCCGATCCGCCGCGAACGCAGCGCGCTGACCACCTACAAGGATACCGCCAACACCGACATCCTTATCCACAACGGCACGGCGATGGCGCTCTGGTATGTCTCGGGCCAGCCGGTACGCATGGATCCGCGTACGCTGGAGACCGTCCGGACCGAGACCTTCGCAGGCCGCCTTCCCAAGAATGTGTCGGCGCATTCCAAGGTCGATGCGCAGACCGGCGAATTCCTGTTCTTCGACTACGATCTCTACAATCCGGTCATGTCGGCCGGCGTTGTCTCGGCAGACAATGAGCTGAAATGGTTCCGTGAGGTCGAACTGCCCGGCCCGCGCCTGCCGCACGACATGATGATCACCAAGAACTACATGATCCTGATGGATCTGCCGGTGGTGTTCACCGAGGCCGGCCTGCGCAACGGCATGTGGCAGATCCACCAGCCCAAGAACCAGCCCGCCCGCTTCGGCGTCGTGCGACGCGACGGCACGGGCGACGTCAAATGGTTCGAGACCGAGCCCTGCTACATCTATCACGGCTGCAATGCCTGGGAGGAATGCGACAAGATCGTCTTCTACGCCTGCAAGATGGTCGATAACGGCCTGCCGCCGAACCCGGAATTCGGCCCCTATGCGCCTATGGCCGCCGTGCTGGCCTTGCAAGCTGAACTGCACCGCTGGACTTTCGACATGAAGACCGGCCAGACCACGGTCGAGCATCTCGATGACCGCCGCACCGAATTCCCGGTCGTCAATCTCGACCTGATGGGACACAAGACGAAATACGCCTACCACGTCACCATTCCCAACACGCACACCCAGGTGTTCGACGGGCTGGTGAAGTATGATCTGGAAAGCGGAAACGGCATCGAGCACCGCTTCGCCGACGGCGTTTACGGCGCCGAGCCGGCCTTTGCGCCGCGGGTCGGCGCAACGGAGGAAGATGATGGCTATGTCATCACCTTCCTGACCGACAGTGCGACCGGCCGGTCCGAGGCCCTGATCCTCGATGCGCGCGATTTCGGCGGCCAGCCGCTGGCGCGTGTGAAACTGCCCCAGCGTGTGCCGGCCGGTTTCCACGGCACCTGGGCGCCGGGCGATCAGATCGCCGCGGCATCCTGACCGCAAAGACAGGGATCAGCGGGTGGAGAACACCTGCTGATCGCCGCCGTCGACAGGTTCAATGGTGAAGTCGACCTCGGTGGGATCGAGCGGCTTGTGGCAGTTCGAACAGGCCATGACGGGCTTGAGCGGCTCGCCGCTGTCGCGATGGAAGAGCAGCAGCGGCGGCCCCTCCGGTGTCAGATACCAGCGATCGCCCCACACCATCAGCATCACCAGGACCGGGTAGTAGTCGATCCCCGCTTCCGTCAGCCGGTATTCATAGCGCGGCGGCGCATCGGAATAGGCGCGCTTGTGGATCAGCCCCATATCGATCAGCCATTGCAGCCGGTCGGCCAGGATATTGGTCGCGATCGCCGCATCCTTCTGGATTTCGTCATAGCGGCGGAAGCCGGTGAAGATGGAGCGCAGGATCAGCGAGGCCCAGCGGTCCCCCAGTACACGCAGGATGACATCGAGCAGATTATTGTCCGCGCCCTGTTCCTCGCCGCGCGGCTTGCGCCGGCGGCTGTGCCGCGGCGTCACCCAGCCCATGCCCGGGCCGTGTTTCCAGCTAACATCGCGCGCATTGAATTCGCGGCCGGCCGACAGGCTGAAGGGTACGGGATCGATATGATCGCCACCGCAAGCCCGGTGCGTCAGGCGCACCTTGAACTTGGCCTTGGCGGCGCCCCATTTCTGCTCCCAGCGCAGCATGGCGAGGGCGACCCAGTAAAGATCGCGCCCCTTCTCCGTCATGATGTACTCGTAACGGGGCGGCCGTTCGCAATAGAGACGCTTTTCCAGCAAACCTGCCGCCACCATCTGTTTCAGCCGCTGGCTGAGCAGCGCCTTGAGCAGACCGGTGCGCTTCTGAAAGCCGTCGAAACGCCGCTCTCCAAGCCAGACAGCCTCGAGGATCAGCATGGTCGGCACATCGCCGATATCCTCAAGCGCACGCCAGATCGAGCAACATCGGACGAGCTTCAGGTCGGCTGGCGGACGGGTCATCATGTGGGTCATCCGTCACTTATATAGTCAAACTCACTTGGGCGTAACACCGGGTCTGTGCGACAGTTTGCCGGCTGCGCGGAAGAATGCACTTGGCAGATGGCGCGGGAATTGGTTTGATTAAGCAAGTAACAAGAACAGACCGAGACGGGAGGAGTCGCAATGACGGCCACGACGCGAGAGGCGCGCCATCGCCAGTACCGTGACAAGGGCTGGTGGGGAGACGAGACGCTCCACACCGCCTTCGACAAGGCTGTCGCAGCAGCCCCGGGCCATGTGGCCATTGTCGATCCGCCGGATTGCCGCACACTGATCGGCCGGGATCCGCAACGGCTGAGCTATCAGGATATTTCCAACGCCTCGCACAATCTCGCGGCGCGGCTTGCACAGAGGCGAATTGGCCGCGGCGATGCCGTGCTCGTCCAGCTCCCCAACACGGTCGAGCTGTCGGTTCTCTATCTCGCCCTGTCGCGCCTGGGGGCTATCATCAGCCCGGTGCCCATGCAGTATGGCCGGCACGAGATCGGCCACATGTCCCGCGAGCTGGACGCGAAGGGCTTTGTCGGCATTGAAAGCTTCAAGGGCGAGGCCGCGGCCGCGCGCATGACCGCGGCACTGCCGGAGACGGTGCCTGTCCTGACGTTCGGCGGTTCGGGCGAGGGCGCGGACGCCCTGGCGGTCGACACGTCCGAGCCGCGCATGCTGATGCCGTCGGCCGGTGAGGCGGACGATGTCTTCACCGTGTGCTGGACATCGGGCACCACGGGCACACCGAAGGGCGTGCCGCGCACGCATAATCACTGGTTCTCCCAGGTCATCGCGATCGAGGACACCGTGCCGCTGGAGCCGGGCTCGGCGATGCTGAACCCCTTCCCGATGACCAATATGGCGGCGCTGTCCGGCTTTTTCTTCTACTGGCCGCTGATCCAGGCGACGCTGGTGCTGCACCACCCGTTCGACCTGCCCACCTTCCTGACCCAGCTGACCACCGAAAAGGTCGCCTACACGATCGCACCGCCGGCCGTGCTGAATCTCTTCCTGCAGAACACCGACCTGCACGACAAGTTCGATCTGTCGGCGGTGAAGTATATCGCGTCCGGCAGCGCACCGCTGGACCCGTGGATGGTCAAGGGCTTCCGCGACAAGTTCGGCATCGAGATCATCAATTTCTTCGGCTCCAACGAGGGGATCGGCCTGTGCGGCGGCCCGGCCGAAGTGCCGGATCCGGAGCAGCGCGCCACGCTGTTTCCGCGTTTCGGACGCGAGGGCATCGACTGGGACAACCGTTTCGGCCAGCGTTTCGAGACCAAACTCGTCGACTGGAACGACAATGACCGCGAAATCCTCGAACCCGGCGTGCCCGGCGAAATGCTGATCCGCGGCCCCAATGTCTTCAACGGCTATCTCAACGATGCCGGACAGGATGTCTTCGATAGCGACGGCTATTTCCGCACGGGCGATCTGTTCGAGATCGCCGGCGAGGGCGATCTGGCGCGCTATTACCGTTTCAAGGGCCGCCGCAAGGAGCTGATCATCCGGGGCGGCATGAATATCTCGCCGGAAGAACTGGACGGTCTCATCAGCGCCCATCCGAAAGTCCAGGAAGCCGCCGTCTGCGGCTATCCCGATCCGGTGATGGGCGAAAAGGTGTGCCTCTTTGCCGTGCCGAAGCCCGGCGAAAGCCTGACCCTCAAGGACGTCACCGGCTTTCTGGAAGCCGAAGGCGTGGCCAAGTTCAAATGGCCGGAAAAACTGGTTCTGGTCGATGCCCTGCCGCGCAATCCGCTGAACAAGGTGGTGCGGTCGGAACTGCGGGAGCAGCTGGAGCCCGCATGACCCCGATCTGCATTGCCGGCACCGCGATGACGGCGATGGGCAAACAGCCCGCCGCCAGCGTGAAGTCGCTGACGGCGCAGGCCGTTTCGGCAGCCCTTGCCGATGCCGGTATCGATGCCGGGCGGATCGAGGCGGCCTGGTTCTCCAACACCCGTCAGCCCATGCTGGAAGGCCAGAACACGATCCGCGGCCAGATCGCGCTGCGTGCTGCGGGGATTGAGGGCATTCCGGTCAGCAATGTCGAGAATGCCTGCGCCAGCGGATCGACGGCGCTGTGGCAGGCGGCAACCGCGATCCGGGCCGGCCTGTTCGAGACCGTGCTCGTGGTCGGGGCCGAGAAGATGTTCTTTCCCGACCGGCCCGAGGCCGTTGCGGCCGCCTTCATGGGCGGCACGGACATCCACCGGATCGACGACATCCACGCCGCCGTCTCGAACCTCGCCGCCGGTCTCATTCCGGAAGAGCTGCGCGGCGCGGGCACGGCGGGCCGCAGTTTCTTCATGGACAGCTATGCCGCACTGGCCCGGCTGCACATGCAGACTTTCGGCACGACCCAGGCCCAGCTGGCTGCCGTCGCCGCGAAGAACCATGACCATTCGGCCCACAACCCCCTCGCCCAGTACCGCACGCCGATGAGCGTCGAGGCCGTGCTGGCCGATCCGCTGGTTGTCTGGCCGCTGACACGCGCCATGTGCGCCCCGATCAGCGACGGGGCGGCGGCCGTCGTCCTGATGGCCGAAAGCGCTCTGCCTTCGACGGCGCGCGCCCGCGCCGTCACGCTCCGCGGCCAGGCGCTCCTGAGCGCGACCACGCGCGATGCGGCGGACTTTGCCAACCATATCGGCGCCCGTACCGCGAAGGCTGCCTATGAACAGGCCGGGATTTCGCCGGCCGATATCGATGTCGCCGAAGTTCACGACGCCACGTCCTATGCCGAGATCCAGCAGGTGGAAAATCTCGGTCTCTGCCCGATCGGCGAGGGCGGCCCCCATGCCGCGGCCGGCCATACGCGCCTCGGCGGACGCACACCCGTCAATCCCTCGGGCGGGCTTGTGTCCAAGGGCCATCCCGTCGGTGCCACCGGCCTGGCGCAGATCCACGAACTCGTCATGCAATTGCGCGGCGAAGCCGGGACGCGCCAGGTCGAGGGCGCACGCATCGCCGTCGCGGAGAATGGCGGCGGCTTTCTCGATGTCGAGGAAGGCGCGACCGTCGTCTCCGTGCTGGAGCGTGCAGCATGACGCCGGTCGTCCTCGCCTTTCTGGAGCAGGCCCGCCGCACACCGGATGCGGTCGCGGCGTCCGACGATACCGGCGCCACAGAGACCTATGCCTCGCTGGCCCGCCGGGGCTGCGCACTCGCCGCCGGGCTGCAGGCCAGGCTGGGCACGGATACCGGCCGCATCGTCGCCATCGCCGCCAAGAACCACGTCGAACACCTCGTCGCCCTGATCGGGGTCTTCCTGTCCGGCCACACCTGGCTGCCGCTCAACCCGCGCAGCGCCCGTCCGCTCAATGACGGCGTGCGTGAGCGCCTCAGCCCGGCCCTCCTGATCTGCGACACGGCCTGCGCCGATTGCGTCACGACCGACGCCTCCACGCTCTGGTTCGAGGCCGGATCGCCGGACGGTCTCAACGCCCTCTCGGCCGACGCCGGCAACTGGCGCGAACCGGCCCTGGCGCCTGACCATGTGATGAGCGTGAAGCTGACCGGCGGCACCACCGGCACGCCCAAGGCCGTCGCCCAGACACAGGAGATGATCGCTACCGTCGTCAGCGATCTGGTTTGCGTCTTTGCCCTCGGGCCGGCCGACACCAATCTGGCCGTAGCCCCGCTGTCGCACGGCGCCTTCCATCTCCTGTTTCCCCTGCTGACGACCGGCGGACGGCAGGTCATCCTGTCCACCGCGGACACGAGCACCGTGCTCGACACGATGGAACGCGAAGGCATCAGCATCGCCTTCATGCCGCCCACCCTGATCAACAAGCTGGTCGCCAGTGGCGAGGCCCGCCCGGACCGCTTCCCGGCCCTGCGGCAGCTGATCTACAGCGCCGCGCCCATGCCGCCGGCCCAGATCGAGGCGGCACAGGCCGCCTTCGGCCCGCGCATCGCGGCGCTCTACGGCCAGGTCGAGGCCCCGATGGCGATCACCGCCATGACGGCCTCGGACATGCAACCCGGCCTGCGGTTGCAAAGCGCCGGCCGGCCCTGCCCCTCAACGCAGGTCCGCATCAAGGATCCCGGCCCGGACGGGACCGGCGCGATCCAGGCGCGCGGCCCGCTGGTGGCGACCCGCTATCTGACCGGCGAAAACTTCCCCCTCGACGAGGGCTGGCTGGACACGGGCGATCGCGGCTCCCTGGACGATGAGGGCTTCCTGCACATTCGCGGCCGCAGCCGCGAGATGATCATCACGGGCGGGTTCAACATCTATCCGGTGGAAGTCGAACGCGTCCTCGCCGGTCTTGCCGGTGTGCAGGAAGTCTGTGTTTTCGGCGTGACCGACGATTACTGGGGCGAGCGGATCGAGGCGGCCATCGTCGCGGATCCGCATGTCAGCGACACGGCTCTTGGCGACGCCGTGCGGGCCGCCATCGGCGCCATTGCCGTGCCCAAGGCGTGGCACCGCACCGATGCCCTGCCGCGCAATGCGGTCAGCAAGGTCGTCCGGCGCGAGGTCGCGGAACGGTTCAGCGCGGCCGCGGCGTGATCATCATGCTCGCCGAGGCGCGCGCATGGACCCGGCCTTCACCCGTCATCATCTCGCACTCGGCCACGGCCATGCGCCGCCCCTTGTGGACGATACGCGCCTCGACGGTGAGCGGCCCCGCATCCAGCGGCGCAGCCCGCAGATAGCGGATCTGCAAATCGGTGGTCGCGAACCGCTCGTCGGACCCGACGAGTGAAAGGAGCGCACAACCGGTCGCGGCATCCGCCAGCCCTGCCATGACGCCGCCATGCACGCCCGCCATCAGGTTTGCGTGCCGGGCGGACACCGGACATTCCAGACGCACCGTGCCTTCGCCGAACGCGACCACCTGGAAACCCAGAAGCCCTGCAAAGCCGGGCGCCAGCCCCTCATCGATCCAGCGACGCAGGATTTCCGCACCGTCCAGACCGTTGCGCACGGCAAGGTCGAGGCTCATTGAGCCGCCTCCGCCGGGCGCGGCTCGCGGAATTGCACGATCCGGAAACGCTGGGCGACAAAGGCGAGGTCGGCCAGACAGGCATTGCCGGCCGGGTTGAGCCCCGTGACGTGATAATCCGAATAGGCTGCCGCGAAATTGATCGGCATGCGCTGGTCCATATTGATCCACAGCGAAGCACCGGCATCGGTGAAGGCATCCTGCGCCTGCTCGATGAAGTCGCGGTCCGAGGAATAGAGATAGGAGGAGATGGCGCCACGCGTCCGCGCCAGTTCGGCGGCATGGGCCAGTGCCGCGTCACGGTCCGGCTCGCGGATCAGGAAACAGACCGGCGCAAACAGCTCCTCGCCGAACAGCTCGGTCTGCGACGCATCGACCTCGACGACGAGCGGCGTTGCCGTCCGTGCGTCCGGGAAGTCCGGATGGACATAAGCGCGGCTTTCCAGCACCACCCGGCCGCCGGCCGCAAGAACACGGCTGCGGATATCCGCCAGGATGTCGAGCGATTGCCGCGCCTGGACCGCACCGCACAGGGCAGCCGCCCGCGCGGGATCCGCCGTGCGCGCCGCGATCGTGTCGGCCAGCGCCTGCCCGAAGGCTTCGAAGCTCATCGAACCACCGCCGGGCAGCCCGACGCCGTCAGCAGGGATATGGACGTTTTGCGGGCTGGTACACATCTGGGCCGAGAAGCCGCAGAACCCGTTTGCCAGCCCGCCGATCATGCCGTCAGGGTCGGCGAGCGACTCCATCACGACGCCGTTGCAGCCGGCCGTTTCGGTGTAGACCAGCCGGTCACGGCAATTCTGCTCGATCCACAGGCCGAAACGCTGGCTGCCGGTATAGTCGATGATGGCACAGTCGGGGTGTTCCAGGAGGGCGATGGTGACCGGCGCCTCGCGTTCGTCGGCCGCCATCAGCACCATGTCGGGGTCGAGACCGGCCTTGACCAATGTCTCGCGCATCCGCTTCACCGCCATCGCCACCGGCAGGATACCGTTCGGATGCGGCTTCAGGATGACCGGATTGCCCGTCATCAGATTGGCGAACACAGCCGGATAGGCGTTCCAGAGCGGGAAGGTGGCACAGCACACCACGACCGCAACGCCGCGGCCGCGCGTGCGGTAGGACTTGTCCAGCGACACCACACCGCCCCGGCCGAAGGATTTGCTCCAGCCCGCACTGGCCGGCACATCCCGAAGCGCCTTGCAGGCATAGACCAGGGCCTCGACGCCCCGGTCGAGCGCGTTGGCGCCGCTGCCGGAGAATGCCATCAGATAGGCCTGCCCGGCCGTATGCATGGTGGCGTGGGCATTGGCAAAGGCCTGTTCTTCCAGCGCAAAGGCCATCTCGAAGCAGACCCCCGCCCGTTCCTCCGCATCCAGAGCCTGCCAGTCCTTCATCGCCCGGCGTGCCGCAGCAAACAGCACATCCGGGTCGCAATCGGGATAGTCGATGCCCAGCGGCTGGCCGGTATAGGGCGACACTTCGTGGCCGATCCGCCCGGTCTCGCCGGGCTGGTCGAGATCATAGGGTTTGCCCAGCAGGGCCTGGAAGCGCGCCAGCCCCTCCTCGGCCCGCCCCGGTGCATGCAGCTTGCCGCTCGGCGACTCGACAAAGGGGCTCCAGTAGGCCCGGCTGGCACACGCGGCCAGCCCGGCCTCAAGATGCGGTTTGTGCTGTTCGTAGAGAGCCCGCGCGGTGGAAGACGCCATCATTCATGTCCTTGCAGCCAGACGCCGGAACTCCGCCGCCCAAGTGAGTATGGTTTTGCAAGCAACATATACGGGCAGACCACCCCTCCGCAAGAGTTCGACGCCAGTCGCTAGGGCGTCTCCAGATCCAGGCCAGCGGTTCCGATGCGGGAGCGGGCGGTCAGGAGGCGGGAGGCGGTGTAGTCGCGGTCGCGCACCGTGCTGACGCCAATATAGTCCGCCTCGATCTCGTCGCGGCGCGCGGTGATCAGGATGAAGCCGCGATCGCGTACATTGGTGAAGCGGATATCGCGATTGGTCTCCACCAGCGCGCGCTGGGCGATGGCGTAGATCGTGTCCTTGTCGCCATTGATATAGCTGTAGCCAGTCGGCGAGGTGATGCCGGTGGTGCCGAACTCGACGCCCACCCGTTCGCCATCGGCCGGATGGTGCAGCTCATTGGCCCAGAACATGTGGCTGTCGCCGGACAGGACAACCAGATTGGCGTCTGCCGCCCGGGCCGCATCATAGAGGCGGGTGCGCGCCGCCGGATAGCCGTCCCAGCTGTCCAGACCGATCGGCAGGCCAAGCCGCGAGCGTTCCAGCCAGGCCGCGGCATAGCCGCCGGCCTGCAGCGTCGCGGTCACCACATCTTCCGGGAAGTGGCGCATATAGTCCGGCGAACGCATCTGGGCCATGACGGTCTGGTTGGCCAGGATCTGCCAGGCGATGCCGCGCTCGCGCGAGGCCCTCATCTGTGCGGCCAGCCAGGCTTCCTGCGGCGCGCCCAGCATGCTGCGTGACGGATCGGCAAGCACCTCGCGCTCGAAGCGGGCGATATCCGGCTCGCCGTCGAGCACGGGCATGTCGCGGTCATAGCTGAGCTGCGCGTCGCGGCCGGTCAGGCGGCTCTCGATCACCAGCACCGTGCCGACCTGGCCGAAATCATAGACCCGGTTGAGGCGTTCGGCCGCCTGGCCGGCCTCGGGATCGCGCATCGGCATCCATTCGAAATAGGCGGTCAGCGCCGCATCGCGGCGGGCCAGCCAGCGGCCCTCGGTTTCCGGATCATGATTGCCGGCGCCGTCGACCCAGCTGTTATTGGCCGTCTCGTGATCGTCCCAGATGGTGATGAAGGGTGCGGCGGCATGGGCGGCCTGCAGGTCCGGATCGCGGCGATAGAGCGCGAAGCGCGCGCGGTAATCGTCCAGCGTGACGATTTCGTGCTGCGGCTCCAGCAAACGGCCGAGCTCGCGCCCGGTGGCGCCGTCATACCCGTCCTGGCCGTACTCGTAGATATAGTCGCCGACGTGGATCACGGCGTCGAGCTCGCCGGCTTCGGCGATCTCGCGATAGGCGTTGTAGAAGCCGGAGACATAGTTGGCACACGAGGCCAGCGCGAGGCGGACCGGCGCATCCCCGCCAGCCGGCAGGGTCCGTGTGCGGCCGGTGGCCGATACGGCCCCGCCGGCATGGAAGCGGTAGAAATAGGTGCGCCCGGCAGCCAGGCCGCGCACGTCCAGCTTCACGGTGAAGTCGCGGGCGGCGGAAGTTTCCGCCGCGCCCTGGCGCACGATGCGGGAAAAGCCCTCATCCTCGGCCAGTTCGAATCCGACGGTGAGCGAACGGACATCGTCTTCCGGCACGGCCCGCGTCCACAGGACGACACTGTCGGACCGCGGATCGCCGCTGGCCACGCCCCAGTCGAAACGCGCCGGGCTGTCGGCTTTTGCCTGCGAAGGCAGTCCGCCGCCCAGCACGGCGAAGCCGCCGCCGAGAACACCCAGCACGCCGCGGCGTGTGGCAGACAGGAAGGCAGGAGAGGTCGGACGGGAGCCGGTCATGGCAGTCTCCGGAAGTCGTGAAGGGCAAAGGAAAAGGCGGGCCGGGCGGCAAAGCGCCCGGCCCGGCCGGATCAGAAGTCGTAGCTGAGATTGATGCGGAAGATGCGGGGCAGGCCCGGCATCACGGCCACTTCCTTGTAGACCTCGGCCGACGGCGTGAAGTAGCGCTCGTCGAAGAGGTTATCGATATTGGCCGAGACGGTGAATGCGCCCACTTCCAGGAAGCCGGACATGCGGGCCAGCGTGTAGGCCGGCAGTTCGATATCGCCGGTCATGATGCCGCCGGTTTCCGAGACATAGGTCGCACCGGCCGTGATGCCGGCGAGCATGTCGTGGCCGCCATAGCTGAACGGGTCGGTGGTGTAGGTCCCGAACAGGCTGAGCACGGTTTCCGGGATGGTGTTCAGCTCGTAGCCATCGGCGAGATCGGCGAAATAGCCGGCATTGTTGAAGGCGAAAGTGCCGCCATAGCCGGCCACCGGATCGACACCGAACAGGTCCGGACGCACCTGCAGGTATTCGCCATTGCCGGCGCCGGGCGCATCGACCCGCGTCTGCTGGATGGTGGCCGAGCCGATGAAGGCCAGATTGTCGGTTGCCAGCCAGTGGACCTCGGCCTCGAAGCCCTCCGCCGTGGTGCCGTCGATATTGCCGAACATGTCGGCCTGGCGGCGGTGCTGCTCGTAATAGGCCAGCCCGCCGAACAGATTGCCGTCCAGCAGCGAGAACTTCACGCCGACTTCGCGCAGTTCGGACGGCGAGATGTAGAGACCGGACTCGATGGTCCCGACGCTGACACCGCCGGTCTGGGTGGATTCCAGCGCGCGCGGCTCGGCATAGGTGATGTAGGGCGTCAGACCGAAGGGCGTCTCGTAACGCACCGACAGCGACCAGGTCGTGGCGCCGTCGCTGTCCGAGACCAGCGTATTCGCCGTCCCGAACACCGTGGCGCCGGTATTGATCGCCTCGACGTCGAAATGGTCGTAGCGCAGACCGGCCAGGACGCTCAGGCGCTGGAACAGGGTGATGTCGGAGACGGCGAAGACCGCCTGCGAATTCCACTCCATGTCGTGGCGCGAGTCCCAGATGATCTCGCCGCTGGCATCGCGCGGCAGTGCGATCCGGTCGGTCGCCGTCGGGCCCTGCGAGAGATCGCGGCGGTCCAGGGCGATATAGCCCGACAGGAAGCTTTCATACTGCTGGGCTTCATGGGTGCGGTAGGCGGCACCGACCACGCTGTCGGCGCGCACGTTCTCGCCCATCCCGGTGTGGAAGCTGTAGCTGCCGCGCAGTTCGATCGCCGTTGCGTCATAATCGGCGCCGAAGCCGAAGCTGTTATAGCGCTGGTTCTCGATGTGATCGCGGAAGATCTCGACGGCGAAACGGTTGCCATTGTCCGCCTCGTGCGCCAGCGAGGCATAGCCCGTCAGGGTCTCGCTGTCATTGTAATCGCCCGGATCTGCAAAGATATGGCTGCCGTCCAGCGTCGTCGTGCCGACACCGGTATCCAGCGCAAACTCGGGACGGTTGGCGCCGCCGAATTCCTTGATCTGGCGCAGGTTCGACAGGCCCCAGCTGGCGCCGACTGCCGCATCGATCTCCGAATAGCTCAGATAGCCGTCGCCATCGATATCCTGCAGGTCGGTGTCGCGGCCGGTGATATAGGTGCCATCATCGATCAGCGCCTGGGTGACGCGGTTCCAGCCCGGCGTCTGGATCTGGCCGGACTCGTCGAAATACATGGCGTTGAGCTCGACGCTCCAGTTGCGGCCCAGATCGGACACATAGGTCGCCTGGATATTGGTGTGCTCGGGCTCGATGAAATTGTAGTAGGAGCCGGAATCCTCGAACTCGCCGAACAGGTGGAAACCGCCCTGGCCGGCCGGGATGGCCACTTCGCCCGATACGACGCGGCGGTCATGGGAACCGCCGGACACGGTCACCGAACCGGTCACCGCATCGACATAACGCCCGTCGACGCCGTCGCGGGCCGTGCGTGGAATGAAGTTGAGCAGACCGCCCACCTTGCCCGGACCATAGATCGGCGAGGACGGGCCGCGCAGCACTTCCACATAGGCCGCCGCGCTGAGATTGGACGAGAAATTGCCGCGGTTCTCGATGCGCTTGAAGCCCTGGAAATAGGTGTCGGCCAGGGTGCCGCGCACATTCAGATTGCCCGGAACGCCGAAGAAGCTGGCCGTGAACGTGCCCGGCACGGCGGCCAGCAGATCGTCGACATCTTCCATGCCGAAACGGTCGATGGTGATCTCGCTGACGCGGCTCGCCGAGCGCGGCGTTTCCAGCAGGGAGCGGGAAAGACCGGTGAGCGAGTCGGTGGCCTCGGTCTGCAGCTGGTTGAGCGGATCGACGCGGGTGCCGGTGACCTGGATCGCCTCGACCTCGTTCTCGCGGATCTCGCGCGAGGGCTGGGCCGTCAGCGGCTCGATCACCACGGCGCCGTCGGCCGTGACCCGGTAGCCCAGATTGGTCCCGCGCAGCAGGATGCCCAGTGCCTCGAACGGCTCGGACACGCCGGACACAGAGGCCGAGCGCAGCCCGTCCAGCAGCGGCCCGGGCGCAACGATCACGAGACCGGTCTGCGAGGCCAGCGCATCGATGGCGCTGTCCAGCGGCTGGGCCGCGATACGGATCTCGGCATTGACCGCCGGAGCATCCTGCGCGGCCGCGCCTGTCGCTGCCAGCAGCGCGGCGGCCAACGCGGTGGAAAGAAGCCGGACGCGCCGTCCCGTGTGTCCGTTACTCATGGTGAAACCCCTCTCAAAAGGAAGCCCGGCGGGCTTGATCGAAACCAGGCAGACCGGCCTTGCCGTCCGGTCCGCCCCCTTTTGACGGGGAGCTGTGTCAGCTCTTTTCACGTGCGGGAGAAGTTTCGCAAAAACTTCTTATTCAGCGGTCCCGGGACGCCGGATCACGAAGCCGCCATCCCCGGTCCGCACAAGCTCCAGACCATGGCTCAGCGCAATGCCGGACAGGGCGGTTTCCAGCTGGTCGATGCGGAAAGAGGAGGTCACGCGCAGGGCGCCGAGATCGGCACTGCCCAGGCGCACGCCGCCGGCATGATAACGGTTCACGTCGGCGACGATGTCGGAAAGCGGCGTGTCGCGATAGGCCAGCCGGGTCTGCATCCAGCGGGCGGCCTGGTCCGGCTGCATCTGCTCGCGCTGCCAGGGCGCGCCGGCCTCGGCAACAATGCGATCGCCGGCCTGCAGCACGGCATCGCCGCCGCCCTGCCCCTGCACCCTGACCCGGCCTTCCACGACGCCCACCGCCGTCGTGCCGGAGCTGCGATTGACCTCGAACACGGTGCCCAGCACCGTCGCCGACAGGGTGCCGGCCTGCACGGTGAAGGGCCGGCTCTCGTCGTGCGCGACCTCGAACAGCGCGTCTCCGCCCGCAACCAGGCGCACCGCCCGCGCATCGCGGCCGAAATCGACCCGGATCGCCGTGCGCCCGCCCAGCGTGACCCGGCTGCCATCAGCCAGTTCGACCTCGCGGATTTCACCGATGGCGGTCTGATAGACCTGCGTCTGCCCCGCGCCCGGCGCCGTCACAAGCGGATCGCCCGGCAGGGTGAAGAACACCGCCAGGGCCAGCGCCGCAGCCAGCAGGCCCGCGCCGCCCGCAGCCAAGAGCCCCCGGGGACGCAGAACCGCCTGCAGCCAGGACCGTATGCCACCGCCGCCACGCACAGCCCGCCGTTCGCGCGCCGCAGCGCGGTCCAGCGCCTTTGCATTGAGTGTCTCGTCCCAGCCCAGGTCCGACCACAGCGCCCCGACCTGCACAAAGGCCGCGGCATGCGCCGCCGACGCTTCCAGCCAGTCGCGCAGCGCGTCGGCCTCGGCCGGGGTCAGCCCGCCGAGCTGCCGGACATGCCAGTCGCGCGCCTGCGTGGCGATCAGGGTTTCCTCGGCTGCGTTCATTCTTCCTCATCCGTCGCGAGTGCGGCCTGCAGGGCCGTCAGGGCCCGGGCGATCTCGCGGCTGATACCCGCTTGCGACAGGCCGGTCTCCTGCGCAATCTGCCGGTAGCTCAACTCCTCGATACGGCTCATCACGATCAGTGTGCGCTGGCGCTCGGGCAATGCCCGGATCGCCGCGTTGAGACGCGAAAACCGCTCCTTGGAAGATAAGACGTTTTCAGCCGTCCTTTCTTCCACCCGGGCAAGCAGCGGATCGGTTTTCTGCCGCTCGGCATGGCGCTGCCGCACGCCCATCTTGCGCAGTTCGTCGATCATCCAGTTGCGCGCCATGGCGAACAGGAAGGCCCGCGGGCGTTCGACACGCGCCGCCGCGCCCAGCTCGATATATTTTTCGAAAGCGATCTGGATGGCGTCATCGGGATCGGGCGGGCCGTCTCCGAAACGCCAGCGCAGCGCCTGGCCAAGCGCGGCGCTGTGCTGTGCGTAGAGACGTTCCAGTGCGGCCTTCATGGACAGGGCTCCCGCCGGTCGCGCTGCCCATATCAAGCCGCCGCACCGCCTGCAATGGCGGCGTCAGGGGTATCGCACCGGCGTGCAACCCCCTGATGTCAGGCCTTCGATAGCTTTATTTCAGCCGCGCCGGCCCGGCGTAGCGCGCATCAATGCGCCGGGTTCCACACCGGCTGGACCGCTTCGCCCGCTGCATTGCGATAGGTCACGCCGGTCGGTTCCCGGCCGTCACGGCTGTAGCGGACCTCGGCGAAGCCCCAGGCGGCGTGATTGACGGCCTGGCCGGACGCCTCGCTGAAGCGCGCTCCGGTCTGCCGGCCCTCATCATCGGTGCGGCGGCCTATTGCGAGGTCATCTGGTCGAACCAGGCGCGGTACATCGGCGCCACGGCATCGCCGTAGTAGAGGAATTCCGGCTCGTCGCGGCGCAGAGCGACATTGTTGTCGGCAAAGGCGACGAAGACCGGCGTGTCGTGGGTCGGCGTGCCGTGTGCCGCACGCAGGGCTGCCAGGTGCGTGGCTTCTTCGGCCGCATCGGTCAGCACCCAGATGAAGACCAGGCTGTCATCGGCAAAGACGAACTCGGCCAGGCGCTCCGCGCCGGCATGATCGAACCCGCGGCAATCGACCTGGACATGGCTGGTCTCGGCCACCGGCAGATCGGCCGGATCGAGCGTGCGGACGTCACGGTCATCGCACAGACGGTCAAAGACCGGCGTCATCGCCTCGAGACTCGCACCGAAGCTGACATCGGCCGGCAGCGCGGTGCCTTCGGCATAGGCCGTGGCGCAGCCCGTGCCGAAGAGGGCCAGGGACAGGGCGGCGAAGCGGAGGGAGTTTTCGGGACGCATGGATTTTCCTTTCGCGTGGATCGCGTTTGAACACGCCGGCGGTTTTCGCGCCGGCCTGCCCCTCCTGTCGTCCCATTGCGCGATCCCGGTCGTCCCGAAACCTGTTTCGGGACCGATTAGTTGCTCTGTGGCTCTTTTTGGTTGTTCCCGCTCCGCCCGGCCCGCGCCTGCCGCTGCACCCCGTGCCGGAGTCGATGCTCGCCTGGAACGCGCTCAGGGTTGCAGGGCCTGCGTACCGCTCCGCCCGGCCCGCGCGTCCTCAAAGGCCTCGGTCGGGGGTTTTCCGGTCACCTCGCGATAGATCCGGTTGAAGGTGGATTTCGAATTGAAGCCGGCTTCATAGGCGAGCTCCATGATTGTCCGGCCGGCATTGTCCGGGTCCGCCATCAGCGCATCGATGGCGCGGACCCGGTAGCCGTTGATGAAGCGGGCGAAACTGGCCCGGCCGTGCAGGTTGATGGCCCGCGAGACGTCGCGCGGGCTCAGCCGGAGCCGGGTCGCCAGATCGGTCAGCGAGAGGCGCGGCTCCTGCCAGGCCGCCTCGCGCTCGATCAGCTGGCCGATCCGCGCAAACGCCTCGGCATAGCGGGTCTCATCCTCGTCGGCCGGCGGGCGCGGCGCCGTCAGGGCGATGTCGGGCAGCGCGCCCCGCTTGTCGTCATGCGACCGCGCAGCACGCGTCATCAGGGTCAGGAGCGCGACCACCGCGACAATGATCACCGCCAGGGCCAGATCGTCCGGGATGGCCTGCGAGGTGAAGCCGATCACTTCACGGCCGATATCCATCAGCGCCAGCGCGATGAAGGCGACAAGTGCCGCATGGACCCAGTCCAGCGAAATGGCCAGATCGTCCGAGCGCCATTCTGCCCTTTGCCGCCCGTGCCGGTAGAGCTGCTGCAGCGCCAGGCCGATATAGATGACCAGGCTGGGCAAGCCGAACAGGTAGGGGATGGGCGGTTCGGGCTGCCAGATCGCGATGATGAGCGCGGGCAGCGCGTGAAGGGCCGTGACGGGTTGCCAGCGGAAAGCCTCTGCCGCAACGCCCCGGACGAACAGGTAGAAGGCCGGGCCGTAGACCAGACCGAATGCGCTGGTGATGTCGAAGGACGGCCCTATCACGCCCAGGCCGACGCCCAGATTGAAGACCATGTGGACGCAGAAGGTGGCGCACAACAGGGTCAGCCCGCGCAGGCGCGGGCG
>PANX01000115.1 GCA_002707795.1 Maricaulis sp. | reverse complement strand
GCCTCCCGGCGCTCCGCGCCGGCCCCTTCGACCCCTCCTTCGCCAAGGCTATGGAGGGCCCACTTCCCCACGAGGTGGGGAAGAAGAGCACCGAGCCGCTTTCCCCGGATTTATTCCGGGGCCGGGGGAAGTGGAGGGAGTGGACAAAACAGCCCCCCGACACACAAACGCCCGCCCCAGGAGGGCGGGCGCTGTGATGCGTCTGCGACACGTCTAGGCGTCGACTTCGGCCTCGAGCGCGTGCTCCTGGATGAAGTCGCGGCGCGGTTCGACGACGTCGCCCATGAGCTTGGTGAAGAGCTCGTCGGCGGTGTCGGCGTGGGTGACCGAGACCTGCAGCAGGGAGCGGGCATTCGGGTCCAGCGTGGTCTCCCAGAGCTGGGACGGGTTCATCTCGCCCAGTCCCTTGTAGCGCTGGATCTTCATGCCCTTGGCCCCGGATGTGGTGACGGCCTCGACCAGCTGGCTGGGCGAATGGATGCGCACAGCACCGGATTTCGGCGCGAACACGGCCGGGCCGGTATAGTCGCCGGCGATTGCCAGGGCGCGTTCGGACAGGCGTTTCGCCTCCGGGCTTTCGCGCAGATTGGCGTCCAGCACCACGGTCTCGGTGACACCGCGAACCTCGCGCTGGAAGATCAGCTGGTATTCCTCGCCCAGGCGCGCCGTCCAGCCATCCTCGCCCTCGTCGGCGACGGCGTTGAGGCGGTCGGCGACCGTCTTTACGGCCTCTTCGGACGGCTCCAGAACCAGCGCGCCGGCCAGGGCGGCCGCTTCCAGGGCAAATCCCGGCGCCCGTGCCGCCAGCCGGTCGATGGAGAGTTTCACGCCCCGTGCCGCAGCGACCCGGGCCGCCAGGTCCTGGCCATAGACGATCTCGCCGTCGGCGAGGGTCAGCGAGGCATCGCTGACACCTTCCTCGATCAGATAGGCGTCCATTTCCGCCTGGTCCTTCACATAGCGTTCCGAGCGGCCCTTGGTGATCTTGTACAGCGGAGGCTGGGCGATATAGAGGTAGCCGCGCTCGATCAGCTCTGGCATCTGCCGGTAGAAGAAGGTCAGCAGCAGGGTGCGGATGTGGGCGCCGTCCACGTCGGCATCGGTCATGATGATGACCTTGTGGTAGCGCAGCTTGTCGTAATTGATCTGGTCGCGCCCGATACCCGTGCCCAGCGCCGTGATCAGCGTGCCGACCTGGTCGGACGAGAGCATCTTGTCGAAGCGTGCGCGCTCGACATTGAGGATCTTGCCCCGCAGCGGCAACACGGCCTGGTTCTCGCGGTGACGGCCCTGCTTGGCGGAGCCGCCGGCCGAGTCACCCTCGACGATGAAGAGTTCGGACTTGGCCGGGTCCTTCTCCTGACAGTCGGCGAGCTTGCCGGGCAGGGAGGTGATGTCCAGCGCCGACTTGCGCCGCGTCAGCTCGCGCGCCTTGCGGGCGGCTTCGCGGGCGGCCGCGGCCTCGATGATCTTGGAGACGACCATCCTGGCTTCGTTGGGATGCTCCTCGAACCATTCGGCCAGCGCCTCGCCGACCGCGCCCTCGACCGCAGGACGGACTTCAGAGGAAACCAGCTTGTCCTTGGTCTGGGAGGAGAATTTCGGGTCCGGCACCTTCACCGACAGGACGCAGGTCAGGCCTTCACGGGCATCGTCGCCGGAGATGGCGACCTTGGCCTTGGCGGCCAGGCCGGACGATCCGGCGTAATTGTTGATGATGCGGGTCAGGGCGCCGCGGAAACCGGCCAGGTGGGTGCCGCCATCGCGCTGGGGAATGTTGTTGGTGAAGCAGAGCACATTCTCGTGATAGCTGTCATTCCACTCCAGCGCCGCTTCCACCGAAACACCGTCACGTTCGCCCTGGATCAGGACGGGCGGGGTGAAGAGCGGCGTCTTGGTACGGTCGAGGTGCGAGACGAAAGCCGCCACGCCGCCCTCATACATCATCGTGTCGGAGAAGGGCTCCGGGCCGCGATCGTCCTTCAGCGTGATCTTCACGCCGGAATTCAGGAAGGCCAGTTCGCGCAGCCGGTGCTGCAGCGTGTCGCGATCGAACTCCGTCATGGTGAAGGTGTCCTCGGAGGGCATGAAGCGGACTTCCGTGCCCTTCTGGCCCTCGGCCTCGCCGACGACCTTGAGGTCTTCCTCGGCTTCGCCCCGGCGGAAGCGCATGTGGTGCTTCTTGCCATTGCGCCAGATGGTCAGGTCCATCCAGTCGGACAGCGCGTTCACCACCGACACGCCCACCCCGTGCAGACCGCCGGACACCTTGTAGGAATTCTGGTCGAACTTACCGCCGGCGTGCAGCTGGGTCATGATAACCTGGGCCGCGGAGACGCCCTCTTCCTTGTGGATGTCGGTCGGGATGCCGCGACCGTCGTCGCGCACCGAGGCCGAACCGTCGGCATGCAGGCGCACCACGACTTCGGTACAATGGCCGGCGAGCGCTTCGTCGATCGCATTGTCGACGACTTCGTAGACCATGTGGTGAAGGCCGGAACCGTCATCGGTGTCGCCGATATACATGCCCGGGCGCTTGCGCACGGCGTCGAGCCCCTTGAGGACCTTGATCGACTCCGCGCCGTATTCCTGATTCGCTTGTTCCGTCATGGGATTGTTGTACAGGTTTCGTATCCCTGTGACCACTCGCGCGCACACGCGCGTACGCACGCGCGTGAGTCAGTCCGCGGCGTCTTCAGCCCCCGGCCGGGTCATCCGCCGCTTCAGCCAGTTGCGGCCGATCACGCCGATCAGGACCAGCAGCAGCACGGCGCCGCCGACGGCGATCCAGGCCTGCAGGCCGGCGCCCTCCAGCCCCCGGATCGCGGCATGGCTGGCAAAGGCGATCAGCGCCATTTTCGGCACGCTGCCGATCGCGGTCCCGGCGATAAAGTCGCGAAAGCGCATCGGCGTGCAGCCGGCTGCGGCGTTGATCACGATGGAGGGCAAAGTCGGCACGAGACGGATCACCGCGCTGGCCCAGAAACCGTGGCGTGCCAGCTCGTCCATCACGATGGCCGCGTCGGAACCCGCCCGCTCTTCCACCCAGCCCGCCCCGAGCTTGCGGCCGACGGCAAAACCGAGTGCGCAGGCGGCCAGCTTGCCGGCCCAGCTGTATGCAAAGCCAGCCCAGGGCCCGAAGGCGGCCACCATCGCAGCGATCAGTACTGCCTGCGGCGTACCCAGCAGGATCAGCACGAGAAAAAGTACCAGCGCGACCGGCGGCGCCCAGACAGTGCCGCCCGCCGTATCGAGCATGTCCAGACCGCGCCGCGTGATGTCTTCAGGCAGGAGGAAGGCCGCAAAACCGCCGAGCGAGAACAGGGCAACGAGCACAATCAGGGCCACAGCCCGCCCCGGATGGCGCCGGACGAGACCGGCCAGCGCCCCGGGGATCACGGCTCCGCCCGGTACAGCGTCAGCCGCATCTCGTCGCCATTGGAATAGTTCTGCCCCTCGACCGTTTCCAGCGCCTGCAATGACAGCTCCAACGCCGCGGCCTGCGCCAGGAAGGGTGCGGCTTCGGAGGCGTCGATCAGGGCAAGCGAACAGGCCGTGTCCGCCGCCAGCCGGGTCGCGGCGTCAGCGGGATCTGCGGCCAGCACGGTATCATAGGGGCCATGGCGATAGACCAGGCTGGGCTCGCGGAAGGCCGAGGTGACCAGGCGGGTCGGTTCACACGCCGCATGTGCATCGACGGCCGCAATAATGCGCGGCGTCAGCCACAGCGTTTCCAGCCGCGGCATGGTCACGCCATAGACCGTGATCACCGCCAGCGCCCCGCCGGCCAGTCCGGCCGCAAGCGCAGCCGGACGGCGGCCGGTGAGATAAAGGGCGAGCGCTGCGGCTGCCGCGAGGAACACGCCCGCGCCCAGCACGACGAGCACCGGCGAGACAATGCCCTCGGACCAGTGGAACCCGGCCGCCGGCACCGCCGCGACCAGTCCGGAAAAGGCGAGCCACATGACGGCATAGAGCCCGGCCGCAATCTTCAGCCAGAGCGGCGCCTTGCTGTCGCCCGGTGCGAAGATCGCGGCCACAGCCAGTACGGCCAGGGCCGGATAGGTTGGCATCACATAGTGGGGCAGCTTGGTGGCGATCAGCTCGTAGGCGATCCAGGCCGGCACGACCCAGCAGATCAGATAGCGCACGGCCGGCCGGGCCCGGTTTGCCCAGGCCCACCAGCCGGCGAAGACCGCAAACAGCGAGCCCGGCCAGAAGGTCAGCGAGAACAGGCCGAGATAATAGCCCGGCGGGCCGGCATGGGATTGCTGACTCTCGCCCACCTTGCCCATCAGGCTGTCGCCGACGGCTTCAGCGTAGAAGGCGCCGTCGGAGACGATGCCGATGGCGACATACCAGGGCAGGGCGACGATCAGGAAAAGCGGCACGCCCCAGAGCGGTTTCAGTCCGCTGAGCCAGGAAAACTTGCGGTCCCAGACCAGAAGCGCGGCCAGCGCCAGGCCGATGAAAAGCAGGATGATCGGCCCTTTGATCATCATGCCGGCACCCAGCGCTGCCCAGAACAGGGCCGGCCGCCACCAGTGCCCCTGCGGCTGCAGATAGATCCGCATCAGGGAGAGGTGCGCCGCCGTGATCGTCGCCAGCAGGACCGCGTCGGTCTTGGCGATCCGCGCTTCGAACCCGACAGCGAGGGCCGTCGCGACGAGCAGGCCAGCGCCCAGCCCCGCGGTGCGTCCGAAGAGGCCGGCCGCAATGGCCGCTGTCATGGCGACCGCAGCAAGGATGCCGAGGAAGGAGGGAATACGATGCGCCCAGATCGCACGGTCGTCCGCCGTGCCGGTCAAGGTCACCGCGATCGATTGCAGCCAGTAGATTCCGGCCGGTTGCAGATAGCGCTGTTCTTCCTGGAAGCGGATGTCGATGAAATCGCCGCTCTCGACCATCTGGCTGGTCGCGACGGCATAGCGGCCCTCATCGCGATCGACCGGCGGAATGGAGGAGATCCCCGGCAACAGCACCACACAGGAACCCAGGACCAGGACAAGCCAGTCCTTCCACCCCAGACGGCGGGCGGCCTCGCTCACGGGCGGCGCTCTTCGATACGGCCGGGCGCCTTGGTCCGCCGCACCAGCCAGATCACGCCCATCGTGTCGAATATGCCGACGAAGGCGCGGCCGATATTGGTGTATTTCGACTGGCCGGCATGGCGGGCCCGATGGCGCACCGGATGATTGATCAGCGGATGCCCATAGCGCTGGAACAGGGCCGGCAGGAAGCGGTGCATGCCCTCGAAACAGGGCAGCATCAGGAAGGCCTCGCGCGGGAACACCTTCACGCCGCAGCCGGTATCGGGGCAGTGATCGCCCAGCACGGCCGCACGGAAACCGTTGGCGATGCGGGTCGCCACAAGCCGCGAGACCGGATCGTTGCGCCGCACACGCGTGCCGGCGACCAGCGGCGCCTCACCCTCGGCGGCCCAGGCTTTTTCCAGCATGTCGGGAAGATCGGCCGGGTCGTTCTGCCCGTCGCCATCCATGGTCGCGATCCAGGGCGCGCGGGCGGCCAGGACGCCGGAGCGGACAGCCTGCGACTTGCCGCAGCGGCGGTCATGGCGAATAACGCGAACGCGCGGATCCTTCGCCGCGATATCCTGCAGGATCTCCGGCGTGGCATCGCTCGAACCATCGTCCACAAAGACGATCTCGAACTCACCGGCGCGTTCCATTTCGCGCAGCGTTTCCTCGCACACGGCGGCGACATTCTCCGCCTCGTCGAGCACGGCGATCACGACGCAGGCCCGCGGTCCCTCGCCCGACCGCTCCGGCCGCCGGAAATCGATGCTTGTCGGATCGCTCATTTCCCTGCCCCGATCATTGCGCCGCGAGTGTGTGCCGCTTCGGCGCCGGTTACAAACCTCAATCGCCGCATCATGCGTCCGATGGCCCGCATGCTAGCGCGCCACCAGAAGCAGAATGGCGATACCGGTCATGACCAGCCCGGTCACGATGTCCGCGCCGCGCCGGACCGCGGGCGTCACCAGCCATTCGCGGGCCCGGTGCGCGCCGCCGATATAGGCCCCGGCCGTGAGCACGGCCAGCACGGTCATCATGGCCAGCATCAGCGCATAAGTGGCCGGTGTGATCGCCTCGAGCGGCACAAAGGCCGGCACGAGGGTCAGGTAGAAAACGATGGGCTTGGGATTGGACAGCGGCATGGCGACGCCCGCAATGAAAGTCGCGGCATGGCTGCGTTTCGAGCCCGCCTTGAAGACCGGTTTCGGGCGGGCACCGGTCCAGGCACTCCAGAACGCCCGGAACGCCATCCAGGACAGATAGGCCACCCCGACCAGCTTGGCCGCCAGCCAGAAGCCGGACAATTGCGTCGCCAGCGCCGACAGCCCCGTCACCGCCAGGGTGAACCAGAACATGTCGCCCAGCAAAATGCCGGATCCGTAGATCGCCGCATTCACCGGCCCGGCATCCAGCGTCCGCGCCACCATCGCCGCAATCCCGGGGCCCGGCGTGATGAACAGGACCAGCAAGGCACCGGCAAAGAGAAGAAAATTTTCGGGGGTCATGCCGACCGCTCCACACGAGCCGCGTCGACCTCGAAATACTGCACCCGCTCTGCAAAAGGCTCGAACAACACCCGCTCGACACCGGTCAGCCAGGCCTGGGAGCCGGTGGCGAGGATTTCGCGGGCGAGGCCCTCGCGGCGGGGTGCATCCAGATGGGCGCAGGCCTCGTCGAACAGCAGGAGCGGGGCAACGCCGCCCTGCCGGGCGAGCGCCCGGGCCTGGGCCAGCGCGAGGGTGAGGATCAGCGCCTTCTGCTCGCCGGTCGAGCAATCGCCGGCGGCCTGGTCCTTGTCGCGATGCCGGGCGACAAGCTCGGTCCTGTGGGGACCGCGTGTCAGGGTGCGGCCGGCCGCGCCATCCCGCCGCCGGCCGTCCCTTAGTGCCGCAGCAAACCTGTCCTCGGCCGTCCCGGCATCCAACCCGTCGGCCAGATCGGCCTCGACCGCGCCGTCGAGTGCCAGATCGGCCTGCGGGAAGGCGCCCTCCGGACGGGCGTCGATCTCGCCCTGCAGACGGATCAGCGCATCGAGCCGCGCCGCGGCCATGGCCACGCCATGACCGGCCATCTCGCTTTCCAGCGCGTTGAGCCAGGCCGGATCCGCCTGACCCTCGTCCAGCAGGCGCTGGCGGCGCGTGCGTACCTTGTCATAGGCCGTCGCCGCTTCGGCATGGGCGGGATCGGCAGCGTAGACGAGCCGGTCGAAGAATTTCAGCCGGTCGGCCCGGGGACCGGCGAACAGGCGGTCCTGGGCCGGCGTCAGCCAGATCATCGGCACCAGCCGTGCCAGTTCGCCCTGGGGTGCAGGTTCGCCGTCGATCCGGGTTTCGCGACGCCCGCCATTGCGCGCGCCGACACCGAGACGGACCTCGCCATCCCGCGTTTCCATCTCGGCGAAGACGGCCCAGGCCTCAGCCGGACCCGACGCATCCTTGCGGGCGACGCCCTCAGCCCCGGCCGAGCGCAGGCCGCGCCCGGGCACAAGAAAGGAAAGCGCTTCGAGCAGATTGGTCTTGCCCGCCCCGTTGGCGCCGTAGAGCGCGACCGGCGTCGGGTCCAGTTCCAGATCGAGCGCGGCATAGCAGCGGAAATCGGTAAGCCGCAAACGACGAACCGCCGCAGGCGGAACCGGCGGCGGTGTCGGAGTCTCGTATTCGGCAGACCCGTCCGTCACACCCGCAACGGCATCAGCACGTAGAGCGCGTCTTCATCGCCGCTGTCGGTCACCAGGGCCGGCGAGGCCGCATCGGCAAAGTGGAACCGCGCCTCGTCGCCCTCGATCTGCGAGGCGACATCGAGCATGTAGCGGGCGTTGAAGCCTATGGCGAAGCTTTCGTCAGAATAGGACACCGCCAGCTCTTCTTCGGCCTGGCCGCTTTCCGGATTGTTGACGGCGAGCGTCAACGTGTCCTGGCCCAGAGACAGTTTCACCGAGCGCGATTTCTCGACGGAGATCGTGGCGACACGGTCGACAGCCTCGGCGAAACGCTTGTTCTCGACCGACATCACCCGGGTATTGCCGCGCGGGATGACGCGCTCATAATCCGGGAAAGCACCGTCGATCAGCTTGGAGGTCAGCACGGCCCGGCCGAGACGGAAACGGATCTTGCCTTCGGAAACGGAGACCTCGACATCATCGTCGGCGTCTTCCAGCAGGCGGCGGACTTCCTGCACGGTCTTGCGCGGCACGATCACGCCCGGCATGCCGTCCGCCCCGTCCGGCAGATCGATCTCGGCCAGCGCCAGACGCACGCCATCGGTCGCGACAGCGCGCAGCGTCTTGCGGCCGTCATGCTCGGCGGCATGCAGATGGATGCCGTTGAGATAATAGCGGGTCTCTTCCGTCGAGATCGCGAAACGGGTCTTGTCGATCACGCGCGCCAGTTCGCTCGCGGGGACCGAGAAACGGTGTTCGAGATCCTCGGTCGGCATGACCGGGAAATCCCCCGGCGGCAGGCAGGGCAGCGAGAAATTCGACCGGCCGGCCTTCAGCGTCAGCCGCGGATCGCCGCCGGTCATCTCCAGCGTCACATCGGCACCGTCCGGCAGTTTGCGGGTGATGTCGTAGAGCGTGTGCGCCGGCGCGGTCACCAGCCCCTCGCCCTCGCAGCTCGCATCCGTCGTCTCCAGGATCTCGATATCGAGATCGGTGGCTGCGAAACTCGCGCCATCCGGCCCGGCCGAGATCAGGACATTGGACAGGATCGGGATCGTGTTGCGCTTTTCGACGACGGCCTGAACATGGCCCAGGGCCTTCAGGAGCGTTGCGCGCTCAATCGTCAGCTTCATGTCTTACGTCCGCTTGCACATTGGCGGCATCACCGCAGCGTGACACCGGGTCGGTCGGGACAGCACGGCGGGCAAATCACCCCGTGCCGAAACAGGTGGGTCAAAGAGGATACATGAAAACGCGCATTCGCAAGAGATTTCTCCAGCGCCCGCGCCTTCTCCACAACTGACACTGACCGGACGGCCCGGACGTCAGCCCTGCAACTCGCGGGTCAGACGGTCGATATCGTCGCCCACCGGATCCCCGGCTTCCAGCAGGGCCGTGACCTTGTTGACCGCGTGGATGACGGTGGAATGGTCCCGTCCGCCGAAGCGCCGGCCGATATCCGGCAGCGAACGCGTCGTCATCGTCTTGGCCAGATACATCGCCACATGCCGCGGCCGCACGACGCTCTGGGTGCGGCGCTTGGAACAGATATCCGCCGGGGTCACACCGTAATGGCTGGCGACGGCTTTCTGGATGTCGTCCACTGTCAGGCGGCGCTCGGAATTCAGCGACAGTTCGCGCAGCGCCGTGGACACGGCTTCCATCGTCACCGGCAGGCCGAGCAGGGCCGTGCGGCAGATGACGTTGTTCAGAACACCTTCCAGCTCGCGCGGTCCTGTGGTGATGCGGGCTGCAAGAAAATCACGCACCGCCTCCGGCACGTCGAGCACCGGATAGTGGCACTTGGCCTGGGCGATCTTGCAGTCGAGAATCTGGCGGCGCAGATCGAGATCGGGCTTGCCCAGCGGGCAGGACAGGCCGCCCGTCAGCAGCGAACGCAGCCGGTCGTCGGACACCTGCAGCTCGGCCGGCGGCCGGTGCGAGGCCAGCACGACCTGCTTGTTCTCGGCGATCAGTGCCGCGATCGTGTTCAGAAGCTCGTCTTCCGTCTTCAGCTTGCCGGCGATGAAATGAACATCGTCGATCAGCAGCACATCGACGCCACGAACGGTTTCCTTGAAGGCGATCGTGTCGCGTGCCCGCATGGCGGTCACGAAGCCGGACAGGAATTCCTCGGCGGTCAGATAGAGCGCCTTGCGCGGCCGCGAGGTGTGTTCGAAGGCGCTCGCCATGGCGTGCATGAGGTGGGTCTTGCCGACGCCGTAGTCACCGTAGAAGAAAACGGGATTGAAGGGCGGAGTCTGGGCACCGACCACGGTGCGCGCCGCTGCGGCCGCAACCTCGTTGGCCGGACCGACCCGGAAGCTGTCGAAGGTGAAACGGGTCTCGCCGATCGCGGGATCCGCCGCCGACCCGGACGTCGTCTGCGCCTCTTTCACCGGCGGTTCCGCAGCAAGCCGCGCCGCCGGTTCAGCCCGCCTTGCGACCACGGGTTGAGCCTCACTGCTGCCCTCATCGACAAGGTGAACGGCACGATGTGTGGCATCGAGCTCGGACCAGATCGCGCGAATTCTCGCTCCCCAATGGTCCTCCACCCAGTCACGATTGAACTGGCTCGGGGCAACGATGACAACCGCACCGGACTCCGAAACACTGACCCGGAGACGGGCGATTTCCTGGGAGTAAAGTGCCTGACCGCACTCGTCCCGGAGCCGGGATCTCACCTGGCGCCAGATAGCCGAAATGCCACCGGTTCCATCGACTTCAAAGCCCGCTGTCTTTGCCTCTGCCACAGCCAGTTTGTTCAACGCCATCGTTCGCCACACTTTTATTTTTATCACGCGATTGCGCGGTTCAGGTGTTTGTTTTTTAGGCGCAAATCTTCCCACCCAACGAGACGGATCGCCTCGTCGATATCGGAAATTTATCCGCATGGGATTGGTCGCCCTCAGTGGCCCAGAGGTTACGCCTTCCCCGGTTATGGTCAACCGGATTCAACGCCTGATTCTGGAGATTCTTCGCTTGACACGAGAAATCCGTGATCGGATCGAAGCTTGTCGTTTACGACGGATTTACGACACTCATAACGGTCTTTTTTCGCGACAAAGCCGACGCATCCGGCTGGCTGGAAATCAAGTCCGGCGATGAGCCGTTGCTCATCCGTACCAGGAATAAAATATCAATGATTTGGCACCACCGGAACCCGCTCACGGGCCGAGCTTGCCCGAGCCCGCCAGAGTCCGGCCAAAGAAAATGCGCCCGGAACGTGTGTTCCGGGCGCATCGCATTTCTTCGTCGTTTCAGCGACGGCCGATCAGGCCGACATCGCCTTCACGCGGGCCGAAAGGCGCGAAACCTTGCGCGAGCCGGTATTCTTGTGAAACACGCCATTGGAGACGGCGCGCATCATTTCCGACTCTGCCTTGACCAGGGCCGTCTTGGCCTCGGCCTGGTTGCCGGCCGCAATCGCCAGCTCGACCTTCTTCACGAAAGTCCGGACGCGCGAGCGGCGCGCCTTGTTGACAGCCGTGCGGCGCGCGATCTTGCGAACCATCTTCTTGGCCGAGTTTGTGTTGGCCATGGATCCTAACCTCTTCATGCGGCCGGGCGCTTGAGGCGGCCGGCGAAATCCGTGAGCGGCGGCGTATAGGCCCTTGCAGCCGGGCCGTCAACCGCCGTAGTGCGCTTTCACCGCTAGCGGTGCTTGAAATGCGGGGCGCGCTTCTCGGCAAACGCCGCCATGCCCTCGCGCTGGTCTTCCAGGGAGAATTGCGACTGGAAGACACGGCGCTCGAACAGAACGCCTTCCGTGAGACCCACCTCGAAGGACCGGTTGATCGCTTCCTTGGTCATCATGGCCACCGGCAGTGACTTGGTCGCGATCGCTTCTGCCGCTTCCATAACCGTGTCCATCAGGTCGTCAGCCGGCACGACGCGCGAGACCAGGCCGGCCCGCTCGGCTTCCTCGGCGTCCATCATGCGGCCGGTGAGGCACAGATCCATGGCTTTGGCCTTGCCGACGGCGCGCGGCAGGCGCTGCGTGCCGCCCGAGCCCGGCATGACACCGAGATTGATTTCCGGCTGACCGAACTTGGCGGTCTCCGACGCGATAATGAAATCGCACATCATGGCGATCTCGCAGCCGCCGCCCAGCGCATAGCCGGACACAGCCGCAATGATCGGCTTGCGGAAACGTGCGACGGATTCCCAGGTCTGCGCGAACGGGTCGTTCAGGTAGAGGCTGACCTGGTCGCGGCTCTGAAGTTCCTTGATGTCCGCGCCTGCAGCAAAGGCCTTGCGCGAGCCGGTCAGCACGACGCAGCCAATGTCCTCATCGCGCTCGAAAGCCGCCAGAGCCTCGGCAAGTTCGCCGGTCAGCGCATCGCAGAGCGCGTTGAGCGCCTCGGGGCGGTTCAGCGTGATGACGCCGACCCGTCCTTCGGTCTTAACCTGTATCGTCTTGTAGGCCATTCGGCACTCCATGTGACGGCGCGGAAACCCCCGCGCGGAAAATCCGCGCCGCTATAACGCACGGCGGCGCGAGCGTCGATACCGGCGCGTTCGCCGGAGTCACCCGCCCGCGCCTCCAGTGCGCGATCCGCTACTGGCGGACGACCTCGTAACCCTCGTCACGCAGCAGCTCGATCACGCCTTCATCACCGGGCAGGTGTCCTGCACCCACCGCGATGAAGACCGTGCCCTCGCCTTCGAGGATCGCCTCGATCTGCGGGATCCAGTTCCGGTTGCGCTGCACGATCACGGCCTCATAGACCTCCGGCTCGTCTTCCCGCATGTCGCCGTTGACGAACTGGTCAAGCGCTTCGACATCGCCGGTCGCCCAGGCCCGCACCATGTCGTCGACTTCCTGCGGCAGATCTTCCAGTTCGTGCAGCGTCTCCGCGAAACCGCGGACCTGGACCTCTTCGGGAATACCGGCGAGGAAGCCGATCTGCTCGGCAGCGGTTTCGAAATAGCCGAACTCGGTGTCGGTGCCGTCAACGCGAGCGATCAGCTGCATCTCGGTTCCCGCAGCCGGGTTGAAGCCCATCTGCTGGATCCTGGCGACGCTGAGCATGAGCTGGGCAAGCCAGGGGCGGAGCGGGTCCAGCGCTGCCGGCGCGGCTCCGACGCTCGGCGCGACTTCGGCGAGAAGCTCGCGGGTTTCCTCGTCCAGCATGGAGGACAGCGTTACCCCCTGCGGATTGAGGCCGTATTGCGGGATTAGCGTCTGCATCTGGGCCTGGGCTTCGGGGCTGTGCACATCGGCTTCCAGATAGAGGGTCTGCGCGGAATCGACCGCCTCCATCAGGGCACCGGTCTGCCAGTCCAGCGTATCCGGCAGGATGTGGAAGGTGCCGAAGATGTACACGTCCGAGTCCGCATCGGAGACACGCCACAGCGCCGGGTCTGCCTGAACGTCCGAATAGTCGATGGCAGCGGGCTGGGCCTGGGCCATGGCAGCACCGGCCAGAAACCCGGCCAGGACGGCGGTTCCGGCTGCGAGCGCCGGGCGCATGCGGATCAGTCGGGAAACAGGAAGCATGAGGTTTTTCTCCTTGGAGCGCAGATCAATGACAGGTTTTCTAGGCGAGATCGCGGCACGTGTTATCCGGGATTGTAGGGATAGCGTTCCCTGCGCGACAGCACCACCATAGATGGAGAAACCCGGGAACCTAACGTTGACAGGACGGGCAGAAGAAGGTCGATCGCGAAGACTGGACGATCCGGCCGATTGTGCCGGAACACCCCTCGGTCGCACACGCTTCGCCTTCGCGGCCATAGGCCCTGAAGCGGTGCTGGAAATAGCCCAGCGCGCCGTCGGCCGCCGCGAAATCGCGCAAGGTCGATCCCCCAGCGGCAATCGCCTCGTCGATCACGCTCCGAACCACCGGCGCCAGCCGTTCTGCCCGCCGACCCGGAATACTGGACGCCAGCCGCCGCGGGCTGATCCCGGACCGGTGCAGCGCCTCGCAGACATAGATATTGCCGAGCCCCGCGACGATTTTCTGGTCCAGCAGCGCCGACTTGATCGGCGTCCGACGCCCCGTCAGCACCTCGGACAGATAGGCGCCGGAGAAACGGTTCTCGTTCGGTTCGGGGCCGAGCCCGGCCAGACAAGGGCTGTCACTGTCACGCTCGAACAGGTCCATGAAACCGAAGCGGCGGGGATCATTGTATCGGATCGTCACGCCGCCCTCGACGTGCAGGACAACATGGTCGTGGCGCGGATTGGCCGGCGCTGCATGCACGAAATCGCCCGGCTGTACCGCCCCCTGCTCGGCCTCGATCGAGTAGCGCCCGGACATGCCCAGATGCGAAAGCAGCGTCAGGTCACCGTCCAGGCGGATCAGCAGGTATTTGGCGCGGCGGTCGATGCGTAGCACCCGGCGGCCGGCAAGCCGGTCGGCAAAGCCGGCTGGAAAAGGAAAGCGCAGATCGGCGCGGTTCTGCTGCACGGACAGGATCCGGCGCCCTTCCAGGGCCGGCACGAGACCGCGTCTTACGGTTTCAACTTCGGGAAGCTCGGGCATGGCGCTCCATCCTTTTTGCCTGTATCGCCCCGTTCCGGCGCTGCGGACAAGCACGCTCCCGCTGCGACACTGCGAACCGCCCGGGCCGCTTTCCCCGCATCGCGCCCGGGTTTATGGTCGCGCCATGACCGAGACCCAGACCCATTCCACCGTCTCCTTCGGCTTCACCGATGTTGCCCGCGAGGAAAAGGCCGGCCTTGTGCGCGGCGTGTTCGATCGTTCGGCACGGCGCTACGACCTGATGAACGACCTGATGTCTGTCGGGGTGCATCGGGTTTGGAAGGATATGGTGATCACCCGCGCCAATCCGCAGCCCGGCGAGCGGCTGATCGATGTCGCCGGCGGCACGGGAGACCTCGCACGCAGTTTTCTGGTGAAGGCCGATCGCGCGGCGGCCAGGCGCGGCGATCCGCGGCGTGCCGAGGCCATCGTGCTGGACATCAACGAGCAGATGCTGCGCGCCGGTGTGAAGCGAGGCGTATCGGACCGGCAATCCGGCCGCATCCAGTGGGTAACCGGCAATGCCGAATGCCTGCCTCTGCCCGACCGCTCGGCACACTGCGTGACGATCTCGACCGGGATCCGCAATGTTACCGAGCGCCTCACGGCACTCAGGGAGATGCGGCGCGTGCTCAAGCCCGGCGGCCGCTTCCTCTGCCTGGAGTTCACACGGCCGACCAGCCGGGCCTGGGAAAAAATCTACGACGCCTGGTCGTTCAACGTGATCCCGGAACTCGGCGCCCACATCGCCAAGGATCGCGAAAGCTACCAGTATCTGGTGGAGTCGATCCGGCGTTTCCCGGATCAGGAAACATTTGCCGCAGAGCTGCGCGAGGCCGGTTTCAACCGCGTCAGCTATACCAACTTCTCCGGCGGGATTGCCGCTCTCCACACGGGCTGGGCCTAGGTCTCGTCCGTTTCGCCGGCGCGCTTGCGGCGCAGCCAGGCCTTGGCGGCCGTCACCGTGTCAAAGAGTTTCAGGCCCGGCGCATAGGCGTCACGGCCAAAATTGACCCAGTACTCGACCAGTGGCTTCTGGGTCGCGTTTCCGCAGACCTGTGCGGAATAGTTCGGCGTATCGCCATAGTGCTCGGCAATGAATGCGACCAGATCGTTCCGGACCCGCCGGAAATCCTCGGCCGTGATACCGCCGAGCAGCCCGTCATCATACACCACGATCCGGTCGCAATGCGGCGTCCAGCCCGGCATCGCCACCAGGCGGCGCATGACCTCAAGCGCATCCTCGATCGCCACCTCGCCCTGGTAGCGAATGACGGCCCACTGGTTTTCACGGTCGAGGTCGATTGTATGTTTCACGGCACAACAATCCGATACCCGCTGCGCACAGGCAAGCATTCTTGCCGGCCGCTTGCCGCGCGACTTCACGCCACGCTCGCCAAACGGCGCTGCAGACACTAAACCGGCTTTCGATGCTTGCCTCCCTCGCCTCCTTTTTCCGTCTTGTGCGTGCCCTGGTCACCCTGGCACGGCACGATGCGATCCTGCCGGCCGAATACCAGTCGGTCTATCCGGCTTCTGCGCGCATGCTGGGCCGGGTCACGCGCCTGTTCGCCCGCCGCGGCGGAGCGGACAATCCCGGCGAGCGCCTCGCCCGGGCCCTGGAGTCGCTGGGACCCTCCTATGTGAAGTTCGGCCAGATCCTCGCGACGCGCGGCGATGTTGTCGGTGAGCGCTTTGCCCGCGGCCTGGCCCGCCTGCAGGACAAGATGCCGCCCTTCGGCGACACCGAGGCCCGCAAGGTCCTGGCAGAGGAATTCGGCGCGCCGGCCGGGGAACTGTTCGCCGAGCTGGGACCGCCGGTTGCGGCGGCCTCGATCGCCCAGGTCCACAAGGCCCGCACCGCCGACGGCCGGGACGTCGCGGTGAAAATTCTCCGGCCCGATGTGGAACGCCGCATTGCGCGCGACATCCGCACGCTGTCGCTCGGCGCCTCGCTCGCCGAGCGTTTCGCACCGGCTTCGCGCCGCCTTGAGCCGCGCAAATTCGTGGACACGGTGTCCCGCTCGCTGATGGTCGAGACCGACCTGCGTCTTGAGGCCGCCGCCGCGTCCGAACTCTCCGAAGCGGCAGCCGTCGCCGAGGGCTATCGTATTCCGGCAGTCGACTGGTCACGCTCCAGCAAGCGTGTCCTGACCACGCAGTGGATCGATGCCATACCGCTGTCCGACATCGAGCGCGTGGCGGAGAGCGATCTGGACCGGCCGGCCCTGGCGACGCGCCTCACCCGGGCCTTCCTGGCAACCGCCCTCGATCGCGGCGTGTTTCATGCCGACATGCATGCCGGCAATCTCTTCGCCGGGGAGGATGGTACCGTCTGGGCTGTCGATTTCGGGATCATGGGGCGGATCGGCCGGGCGGAGCGGCGCTTCCTCGCCCTGATCCTGCATGGCTTCCTGACCCGCGACTACATGGCCGCCGCCCGCGCCCATTTCGCGGCCGGCTATGTGCCCCAGCACCATTCGGTAGAGGACTTCGCCAGTGCGCTGCGGGCGGTCGGCGAGCCGATCTTCGGCAAGCGGGCCGACGAAGTGCCGATGTCGCGCGTGCTGCTGCAGCTCTTCGAGATCACCGACCTGTTCGACATGCGCCTGCGCCCGGAACTCGTCATGCTGCAGAAGACGATGGTCCAGTGCGAGGGCGTGGCCCGCCAGCTCGACCCCAAGCACGACATGTGGGGCGCCGCAGCGCCGGTGGTCGAACGCTGGATGAAGCGCGAGCTGGGCCCTGAGGGGCGCATCCGCGATCTGGGGGAGGACCTGCAACGGCTGCACGATGCTGTGCGCCAGCTGCCCCGTGCCATCGACGACTGGGCCGAGGTCGGCGCAATGCTCAAGGCGGGCGAGCTGAAACTGGGCGGCAGCCCGCGCATCCGCCCGTGGGCCCTGCGCATTGCCTGGCTGGCTGCCGCGGCAGCGGCTGGTGCCTTTGCCGCACAGGCTCTTTTCTAGTTTTAGCGATCCTCTACACCTTCCCT
>PANX01000114.1 GCA_002707795.1 Maricaulis sp. | reverse complement strand
TCTTCCGAATAACGGCTCTTGCGCATCGTCCATCCTCTTCTCGATGGACTCTACCATTCCCTGGCCGGAATTCAGGGGGCTGGGTCACTCGGCGGGTACGCCGGATCCGAACTATGGCGCCGTGCGGTACTATCAGTCGCCGCGGTCTGTCCGGATCGGTTTCGACTGGACCTTCTAGGGGTCTTGGGGGACCTGACGGGAAAGGCGGGCTTTTCGGAGCCCGCCTTTTTCATGTGCGGCGATCGCACGGCCGCCGTTCCGGGAGCATAAACCGTCTAGAATGCCGAGACCGCTTTCGCATCGCTACGGCAATCATCCTTGCCCGACAGCCATTCACGCGCCGCGCCCTTGCTGGAGAAGAGCTCAACGGTGCCGCCCTGACTGCGGATATTGCCGGCGGTCCGCTCCATCAGTTCATGCTGGTCCGCCAGGCAGACCAGGGCCGTCCGGTAGCCGGCCAGCGCGCGGGCTGTCGTGCGTGCCCGCATTTCCAGCTCGGTCGGATCGAGTATGTACGCCGCCAGGCGGACATCGCAGAGGACTTTGGTGACGGGCACGCGGGATGTGAGCGCCTGGAAGGCGGCAATCACCGGCGGACGGGTTTCATGGAATTGTTCGCCCGACGCATAGATCTCCATCGTGTCGCCGATCGGGCGGAGTTCGAAACCGTCCTCGGTATACATCCAGCCTCCAATGCCCTGGTTCGCGTCCCCGGAGCAGGTCGAATACCTGAAACCTGTCTGACAGCGTCGGCGGACAATCTTGCCGAGGCGTTAAGCCGGTCCTCATAGGATATGAACCTTCCGGCGCCCCGGCTGTCCGCGTCAAGACCGGGTGTGTGTACAGAGCAATCCAGCGTCGGGTTGTATGTCTCTTGTTAACGCCGGCCGGGCTAGTACGGCGGCAGGGAGGCGCTTGCATGTCTTGGCAATGGATAGACAGGCTGGTCGGAGCCGATCCGCGCCTGGATCTGGAACATGCGGTGCGCTGCCGCGTGGCCGCCGCCTTCACGGTCATTTTCTGCCTGATGGGGCTGGTCAATGCCGCCATGCTGGCGCTGATCGTCGACGGCCGTCCGGGCATGGCGCAACTGGCCGCCGGTACGGCCTTCCTGGCCGCGATCGTGGGCGGTGTCGGCCTGCGGCTGCGCCGGCCGAACCTGACCATCGCCATGATGCTGGGTCTGTGCGCGCTGGCGCTCGGGGCTGCGGCCTTTGCCAATCGCGGGTCCTTTCCACCGGCTTCGCTTTATCTGCCGGGCATCATTCTGGGCGCCTACATCGCCTGGGGGCGCCAGGCGATTTTTATCGCGGCGCTGCCGGTGGCCGCCTATTTCGGCTATGTCCTGTGGGAGGCCGGTCGTAATGATGGCAGCCTGCTGGCGTTCAGCCCTGGCGAAATGCTGCACATTCTCGTCGCCGCGTCGGCCTTTTCCTGCGGCTGGATCGTGCTGTTCGGCTCGAGTTTCCGCTCGGCAGCCCATGATGCGCAGCAGGCGCTGGAAGAATACAATGCCAAGCTGGAAGCCGCCCTGGCGACCGCACGCGAGGCCAACCGGGCCAAATCCGAATTCATTGCGAATATGAGCCATGAGGTGCGCACGCCGCTCAATGGCGTACTCGGCATGACCAGTGTCATGCTGCAGGATGTACACCTGTCCGAAGAACAGAAGCACTCGCTGAAACTCATCGATGCCTCGGGCAAGTCGCTCCTGGAACTGCTCAACGACGTGCTGGACCTGTCCAAGATCGAAGCCGGCGGGCTGGATCTGGAAGAGGGCGATTTCGATCTGGTTGCGCTGGTGCGCAGCACGGTCGAGCACTGGCGCCTGCAGGCGGGGGCCAAGGGCGTCGATCTGGTGTTCAGCAAGGACGGTATCGGCGAGCGTTTCAATGTCCGCGGCGATGCGATGCGGGTGCGCCAGGTTGTCAACAATCTGCTCTCGAATGCGGTGAAGTTCACCCATCGTGGCGGCATCACCGTCGTGCTGTCGCGACCGGACAGCGAGAACGGTGCTGTGATTCCGGTGCGGATCAGCGTGCGCGATACCGGTGTGGGCATTCCGCGGGACAAGCACGATCTCATCTTCGAGGCCTTCACCCAGGTCGACGCCTCGACGACCCGGCAATACGGCGGTACCGGGCTGGGCTTGGCGATCTGCCGGCGCCTGGTGCGCCAGATGGGCGGCGATATCGGTGTGTCGAGCGATCCGGGGCGCGGCGCGACCTTCACCGTCGACCTGCCTTTCTCTGCTGGCAGCCAGCCCGTGCCGAAAGCCGTCTCGGCGCCAGCCGAACCGATCTATGTCGACAAGCCCGTCCGCATTCTCGTGGTGGATGACGTTCTTACCAACCAGCTGGTATTGCGCGCCATGGTGCAGCAGGTTGCCAGCGGCGACGGGCTCGTCGTCGAATGCGCATCCAGCGGCCGCGAAGCGGTCAACAAGGCAACATCCGAGGCCTATGATATCGTGCTGATGGATATCCAGATGCCCGAAATGGACGGCGTCAGCGCCATGCGCTGTATCCGCGAGACGCGCAAGTCCGGCCGCGCGAGCATTGTCGCCGTCACGGCGCTGGCGTCCGAGGACCATCGCCGCGAATTCGAAGGCGACGGTTTCGCCGGCTACCTGCCCAAGCCGGTCGAGCTGGGAACGCTGCGCGCGGTCCTCGCCCGCCTGCTGGCTGCGGCGGAAGAGGACGAGGCGACGGAGAAACCCGGCGCCGCCGCCCCGAAGCGCTAGATCTCCGCCACGATCAGCTGCGGCCCGCCTTCGGCGAGCGCGGCTTGCAGGGCCTCGTCGAACCCGCCCGCGGTCGCAGCCCGGCGAGCCGGAACGCCGAAGCCTTCTGCCAGTTTGACCCAGTCCATCTTCGGATTGTCGAGCGACAGCATCTGCTGTGCTGCCGGCCCCGGTTCACCCGCGCCGACCCGGGCCAGTTCGACATTCAGCACCAGATAGGAGTGATTGGCGAAAACGACATTGACGATGTTCTGCTTCTCACGCGCCTGGGTCCACAGCGCCTGCAGGGTGTAGGCCGCCGCGCCGTCACCGCACAGGGCAAAAACCTGGCGGTCCGGGCAGGCCATCGCTGCACCGACCGCCTGCGGCATGCCCGAGCCGATGGCGCCGCCGGTCAGGCACAGCCAGTCGTGCCGCGGCCCGTGTTCGATCCACGGGAATACGCCCATGCCCGACGTCGTCGCATCGTCGCAGATCACCGAGTCTTCCGGCATGTGGCGCAGGAGGGAAATCCCGACATAGCCCGGATTGAGCGGCTCGTCCGGGAAGAGTTTGGGCGCCTGGGACAGTTTTGACAGCTTCGGGGCTGGCGCATCGGGAAACTGCGCGGCAAGGCTCACCAATGCCTCCTGAATGTCACTGGAAGCGTCCCCCAATGTCACGGCTCTGGCGCCCGGAGGTGTCAGCTCGCCCGGCTGGTCAGGATAGGCGAAGAAAGCGACCGGCGGTTTGGAGCCGGCGATCACCAGCAAGTCGGTGCCGGCCAGTTCCTCAAGCGCCTGCTCTCCGAAATAGGCAAGCCGTTTCGGTGACACCCGGCCATGCCCGCGGGCTATGCGGGGTACGAATGTGTCCATGAAAAGCTTCGCGCCGGTCGCCTCGGCGATCCGGCCGGCGGCTTCGAGCCCGGTGTCCAGGCAGGCATCATTGCCCAGCAGGATCACAGGTGCCTTTGCGGCTTTCAGGGCATCCGCGATTTCAGCGACGGTATCGGCAGGCACCGGTATCGCTGCAGGCGGTTCGATGGCGGGCAGGACATCCGGCTCGGCGTCCGACCAGGCACAGTCGGCCGGCAGGATCAGGCTGGCAACCCCGCGGGCCGGACCATAGGCCTGACGCACGGCTTCCACGGCCATGGTGGACACTTCGGACGGTTCCCGCACCGTACCGACCCAGCGCGACATGGGGCGGCAGACGCCTTCGACATCGCTGGTGAGGGGGGCATCAAGCTTTAGGTGATGGCGGGCATGATCGCCGACAATGTTGACCACGGGCGCATGGCCGCGCTGGGCGTTGTGCAGATTGGCGAGGCCATTGCCGACACCCGGGCCGAGATGCAGCAGGGTGCAGGCGGGCTTCCCCGCCATGCGGGCATAGCCATCGGCCGCACCGGTTGCCACGCCCTCGAAGAGGCACAGGACCGACCGCATCCCCTCGATCCGGTCGAGCGCCGCGACCATGTGCATTTCCGAGGTGCCGGGATTGGTGAAACACACCTCCACGCCCTGATTGATCAGGGTGCGCACCAGGCTTTCCGCTGCAAACATCGAGACATCCTCCAACCATATACCGTCTTGTCTTTGTGAAAATTCTAGCGCGGCTTGCGCACGAAGTCCGGCGTCAATGCGTCCAGCCGTGTAACGCCGGTCAACGCCATGTCACGCCGCAGGGCGCTGACGAGAATGTCCAGGGCTCGCGTGACACCGGCCTCTCCTGCGGCGCCGAGACCGTACAGGTAAGGCCGTCCCACGGCGACGGCCCGCGCGCCCAGCGCCAGCGCCTTCACGATGTCGGTGCCGCGCCGGATACCGCCGTCGAGAATGACCTCGGCCTGGCCGCTGACGGCGGCGACGATATCGGCCAGCGTGTCGATGGTCGCCGGTGCGGTATCCAGCTGGCGTCCGCCATGATTGGATATCCACACCGCGTCCGCGCCGGCATCGACGCAACGTCTGGCGTCATCGGCCCGGCAGATACCTTTGATCGCGAACGGGCCACCCCAGGCTTCCTTCATCCAGGCCGCGTCCTTCCAGGTCACCGAGCGGTCGAACTGGGTGTCGAGAAACTCGGCAATGCCCATGTCGCGGGTTTCCAGATCGACCCAGTTGGCGGTGGAGATTTTCGACGTGGTGGCGATGTCCCACAGATAACCCGGCCGGGCGAGCACCTGGCTGACGGTCTTGGCGTTTATCTCGGGCGGCACGGAAAAGGCGTTTACGAGGTCGCGCTCGCGATTGCCGGCGACGGGCACATCCACGGTGAGGATCAGACCGGTAAAGCCGGCCTTGCGCGCCCGTTCCAGGGCCTGTTCCACCAGGCCGCGATCCTTCCAGACATAGACCTGGAACCATTTCGGCCCGTCATTGAAGCGGGCGATATCCTCGATCGTCGTCGAGGCGAGGGTGGAGAGGCAGTGGATCAGGCCGGCCTTCTTCGCCGCACGTGCGACCGCGGCTTCTCCCTCGCGTGGATGAAAGAGCCGCTGAACCGCGGTCGGGGTGACGATGATCGGCGCCGAGCAGGCGTCGCCCATCACCGTGGTCGCCGTGTCGATCTCGGAGATGTCGACGAGCGATTTGAACAGAAGCTCGTAGTCGGCAAAGCGGCGATTATTGGCGCCGAGGGTGAACTCGTCGTCGGCCCCGCCATCGATATAGTCGAACACCATGCGGGGCAGGCGGCGCTGGGCCTCTCGGCGCAGCGCCGCGATATTGTGGGCGTTTTCTATCCGGCTCATGGGCGGGAGCGTTGTCCCGCCCGCACCGGCCGTCAAGCAGGCTCTTCGTCGCGCCGTGTCCGGCGGATCCCGAAGAAGAGCGCGTAGAGCACCGGCACCGCGATCATGGTCAGGATCTAGGCGAAGGTCAGACCGCCGATAATGGTCACGGCCATGCCCTGGAAGAAGGCGTCCGCCAGAAGCGGTGTCATGCCCAGGATGGTCGTGGCGGCGGCGAGCAGGACGGGCCGCAGGCGGCTGACCGAGCCGTCGCGAACGGCTTCGAAGCGGTCGGCCCCGGCCGCGATCCGCATGTCGATCTCGTCGACCAGCACGATGGCGTTCTTGATCAGCATGCCTGACAGGGACAGGAGGCCCAGCAGGGCGGTGAAGGAAAAGGCGACATTCGTGGTCAGCAGGCCGATCACCACACCGTTCACCGCCATCGGCACGACGGCCCAGATGATCAGCGGCTGGCGCACCTTGGCAAACAGCATGAAGGAGATGGTCAGCATGGCGATGAAGGTCAGCGGCAACTGGCTGCCCAACGACTGGTTCGCCTCCATGGCGCTTTCATACTCGCCGCCCCATTCCAGGGTGTAGCCGGGCGGCAGCTCGACCGACTCCACGATCTCGCTGAAGCGAACAAAGCCTTCTGCAGCCGTTTCGTGCCGCTGGGGATTGGCGCGCACCGAGACCGCGCGTGTCCGGTCACGCCGCTGGATGAGGACATCCTCGAAATCGACATCGAAGCGCGACACGACCTGGTCGATGGGGACGTAGGCCGATTGCTGCGAGCTCCAGACAAGCCGGTCGCCCAGATAGGTCTCGCCGGCCCGCTCGACGGCGGGGGCCCGGGCGATGATCGGGATGAGTTCTTCGCCCTCGCGATAGACCCCGACCTGCGAGCCTTCGGTTGCGAACAGCATGGCATTGGCGACATTTTCGCGGGTCACGCCGATGGTGCGGGCGCGTTCCTCGATGATGACCGGATTGATCACCGGTGCCCGGCTGCGCCAGTCGGTCCGCAGATCGATGACATTGCCGCGTTCGTGCAGCGCCTCGATGATGCGATCGGCGATAGTGCGAAGCGTATCGGCGTCGGGGCCGAGAATGCGGGCCTCCAGCTTGGCACCGGAGGGCGGTCCGAAGACGATCCGGTCGACCCGGATCTGCACGTTCGGATAGTTGTCCCGGACATGGGCCAGAATACGGTCCGCCAGGGCCGGGATCTCGTCGCGATGCTTGGTCCGCACGATGACCTGGCCATAGGCCGTATTCGGCTGCTCGGAGTTATAGGTCAGCATGAAGCGCGTTGCGCCGGCGCCGACGAAGGTGTCGTAGGCCAGGGTTTCCGGCTGTTCGCCGATAAAGGCGCCGATATCGCGCATTGTCGCGGCGGTGGCGAGAATGTCGGTGCCTTCCGGTTCCTCGACATTCACGTAGAACATCGGCGTGTTGGAATCCGGGAAGAAGGCGTTCTTCACCGAGCCGAAGCCGGCATAGCACACCACCGTCACCACGATCAGACCGGCCAGGACCAGCCAGCGCCGTGCCAGGGCCGGTTCCAGGACACCGCGATAGAAGCGGTACATCCGGCCGGAATAGAGTTCGGCGTCGGTCTCCGGGGCGTCGCCGCGGGCCAGCGCCTTCTGGCGCTGGGCGTGGAAGAGGTGGAAACCGATCATCGGCACCACGGTGACCGCGATGACCCAGCTCAAGAGAAGCGAAATCCCGATAACGGCGAACAGGGAGAAGAGGAATTCGCCTGTCGCGTCCGGCGAAAGGCCGATGCCGGCGAAAGCGAGAATGCCGATCACGGTCGCGCCCAGCAGCGGCCATTGTGTCGACTGGATCGCCTCCTCGGCGGCATCGAGCCGCGGCTTGCCGCGCATCACGCCGGTCAGCATGCCCTCGGCCACCACGATCGCATTGTCGACCAGCATGCCCATGGCAATGATCAGCGCGCCCAGCGAGATGCGCTCCATCTCGATGGCGAACATGTTCATGAAGAAGATGGTGCCGGCGACGGTCAGGAAGAGGGCAGACCCCACGGTCAGCCCGGCGCGCCAGCCCATGAAGACGCATAACACGCCGATCACGATGGCAATCGACAGGCCGAGACTGAACAGGAAGCTGTTGATCGCCTCGTCGACCACGATGTGCTGCTGGTAGATCGGGTGCAGCTCGACGCCGACCGGCAATTGCGATTCCAGCTCGGCGAGGCGCGCCTCGACGGCATGACCGACATCGACAATATTGGCCGTCGACAGGCCCGCGACACCCAGTGTGAAGGCCCGCACATTGTTGTGATAGATCAGCTGCTGCGGCCGTTCCTCACGGGTGCGGGACACCTCGGCGATATCGGACAGGCGGATGGTCTCGCTGCCATTGCCCGGCGTGATCAGGAGATTGCTGATCGCATCCACTCCGCCCAGCGTCTGGGGAATGGCGATACGCACATAGTTTTCGTCGATCGGTGCGGCGCCGGCGGATACCACCGCATTCTGCTGGCTCAGCTCGCTCAGCAGGCTTTCATAGGACAGGCCCAGCTGGGACAGGGTTTCCTGCGGGATCTCGATATAGATCCGTTCCTCCGGCTCGCCCTCGACCGAGACCTTGGCGACATTGTCGACCGTCAGGAGTTCGCGACGCAGCATGCGCGCGATATCGCGCACCCGGTCGTCCGAATAGCCGTCGGCGGTCACGGCATAGAAGATGCCGTAAGTGTCACCGAAATCGTCATAGACAATGGGGGTGCTGGCGCCCGGCGGCAGGCCTGCCGTGGCGTCCCGGATACGGGCGCGCAGCTCGGTCCAGACAGCGGGGATCTCGTCGCCGCCGATCGTATCGAGCATCTCGACATGGATCTCGGACATGCCCGGCGAGGACTCCGACAGGATCTCCTTCACCTCGCCCATCTGCTGGATGGCGATCTCGAGATGTTCGGTCACTTCCAGCTCGACCTCTTCGGCCGTCGCGCCGGGATAGGGCGTGAAGATGATTGCCTGCTTGATGGTGAAGGACGGGTCTTCCAGGCGGCCGACATTGAGGAAGCCGTACAGTCCGCCAAGCACGCAGAACAGGATCACGAGCCAGGTGAGGACCGGTTTCTCGATCGACAGCCGGGCGAGCGACAGGGCGCTTTGGGACTGGAGGCTCATTGCGCGGTTCCGAAACGCGGCTGCGTATCGTCGAGCGGGCGGACTTCCATGCCGTCATGCAGGGCCGAAACGCCGGCGGTGACAATCAGGTCGCCGGCCTGGACGCCATCGGTCACGATGACGCTGTTTCCACGCAGACCCGCCGTCTCCACCATTCGCGGTGATACCGTGCCGGTGTCGGCATCGTAGACCCAGACCGAGTTGCTGCCATCCGGCCGTTCGGAGACGGCGGCCAAGGGCACGGTCACATCGGTCGTCACGGGGCCGTTACGCTCGACCTCTGCCCACACGGTGGCGGTCATGCCGGGCAGGATATTGGCCGGAATGTCGTCGGGCAGGGCGGCGATGGCACGGTAGGTGTTGGAGGTGTCGTCCGGCTCGCTGACCAGTTCGCGCGGTATCAGTGAAAAGGTCTGGCCGGGCAGGAAGGAGAAAGCGGCTTCCAGGGCGACCAGATTGTTCTGGTCGAAGGTGGCGACCATGTCCTCGGAGACGGGGATCGACACCCGCAGCTCGCCCACATCCTGGATGCGCACGATCGGCTGGCCCGGCGAGACGATGGTGAAATTGTCGACCAGACGGCGGCTGACCAGCCCGTCAAACGGGGCGGTCAGCGTGGCGTATTGCAGGTTCCGCTGGGCGTTTTCCAGGGCGACGAGGCGCAGGTCATACTGGGTCTGGGCGCTGTCCAGGGCTGCCTGCGAAGCGATGCCGCGTTCGTGCAGGGTGCGCTGGCGCTCCAGGTCGGTGCGCGCCTGCTGCAGCTGGACACGCGCCTCCTGGCGAGCAAGCTCGAAGTCTTCCAGATCGAGCCGTGCGACCAGGTCGCCTTCGGCAATGCGCTGGCCTTCCGTCAGGGGCAGTTCGGCGAGCTGGCCGCCGACCTGGAAGGCCATGTCGACACTCAGGCGCGCCTCGACCCGGCCGACGAATTCGTGGCGGGTTTCCGGTGCATTGCTCTGGACTTCGCCGAGCTGCACCAGGCGAGGTTGGGGCGGCGGTGCCACGGTTTCGCCCGAGCAGGCAGCGAGGGCAAGCACGGCCGCAAGGACCGGGAGCGGGGCAAGGCGGATCATTCGAACATCTCCCGGGTCATGCTGACGAGCCGTTCGTTTACGGCCTGAATGTTCGTGTGCTTGATATGGCTGAGGCCCAGAATGGTGCTCAGCTTGATGCCGTCGAGAGCGAGAAAGATGATCTGGCCCAGGATCGGATCCGGTGCCATGTCCGACAGGCGCCGGAACTCTTCGGCGAGGATATCCCCGGCAGCGTCCAGAAGCTGCGGCTGTTCGGCCGCGGCGGCGAGGACCGCGTTACCGATGGGTTCCTGTGGGTCCGCACGCAGCAGGAGTGCGCTGATGACGCGGGGCAGGGCCGGCTCGCCGGCGGCTTCGGCTTCGCGTTCGGCACGATGGATATCGTCGCGCACGGCCGTGACCATGCGGGTCACCATCGCCTGCAGCAGCGCCATCTTGTTGGGATAGTGATACAGCACGCCGCCCTTGGAGATGTTCGCCTCCGCGGCCACGGCTTCGATTGTCATGTGACGGGAACCATCGCGCGCGACGACCGTTTCCGCGGCGTCGAGTATGGTGTCCTTCGTCGTCGGCTTGTCCGACATACGAGTTGCCTCTCAAAAAATTGTGCGCCGCACATAAACCGTCCAGACGGTACAGTCAATACCGTCCGGACGGTATAGTGCATGACCGTCTGATTACAAAAGGCCGCGCGCCGCCATCCCAGGTGGTGCGGCAGTCTGGCGCCCGCCATGGCTAGTAGAGGCAGGGCTTCCGCTCGCCTAGACAGACCCGGGAGAGCGGTGAGGACCGCTCGGTTCAAGGGCGGAACATCATGAAACTCTCGATCTGTCTGGTCGCCGCGGGCGCGACCCTGGCGGCTGCTGCCGTGCCGGCACCGGCGTCGGCCTATGGCCGCGACGGCCACCGTATTGTCTGCGACCTGGCCTATCGGCACCTGACCGAGGATGCGCGCAGCGAAGTCGACCGGCTGATCGCGCTTGACCCTCAGTTCGACCACTTCCGCGATGCGTGTTCCTGGGCCGACGAAGTGCGCGGCACGACGCACCGCCACACGGCGCCCTGGCACTATGTGAACCAGACCCGAGAAGATCCGCATATCGATCCGGAAGACTGTGCCGAGGACGGCTGCATCACCCAGGCCATCGATCTCCATGCCGGCATTTTTGCCGATCGGGCTCGCAGCGATGCGGAGCGTCTCGAAGCGCTGAAATTCCTGGCGCACTGGATGGGCGATGTGCACCAGCCCCTGCACGTTTCGATCGAGGGTGACCGCGGCGGTAATGACATCCCCGTGCTGTGGCGCGGCGAGCGCTTCACCAATCTGCACCGCGTCTGGGACAGCGAAATCCTGCTCGACCATATGAGCGAGGAATGGCCCTGGGCTCCGGAAGTCCAGCGCTGGCAGTATCTCGCCGATGCGCTCGACGCCGAAATCCCGCTTGGCGGTGTGGACGTCTATGCCCGGCTCGACTCCATCGGCTGGGCACAGGAGAGCCATGACATCGTCCGCTCGCGCGAGTTTGCCTATTACTGGGCGCGTGCCGACCAGACGATCGAGCCGGGCGAGGCCTATTACCAGCGCTCGCTGCGGACGAGCCGCGACCGGCTGAAACAGGCCGGCGTGCGCCTGGCCGGTCTTCTGAACCAGCTGGCCGGCGAGCGCGAAGTCGCGGCCGGCGGTGGCGGCGCTTCCACGGTGTCGGGTGCGCTCGACTGATAGGGCGGAAACGGGCCGGTTCAGCTTGTCGGTCTCGTTAGGGTTTGGTTAATATCTCCGGGACGTTTCGCATCCACGGGTGGGTGCGTGTCCCGGGGGGTGCCGTGGCCGAAGGCATCGACAATACCGTCCTGATCGGGGCGGCGATCGCGCTCGTCGTGCTCGCCGGCCTCGTCTATGTCTATGCCCATCATCTGGCCCGGCAGCGTGCGAGCTCCGACGAACGCCAGATCGTCAAGCTGCGCCGCAAGCGCTTCGCCGACTATGAGGATGCACGCCGGGAATACGAGAAGCTTCGCAAGAAGATCGAGACCGGCAACACCGTCCTGATCGACCTGATCCATGATCTCGGCGACGACTTCGTCGGCCGGGACAGCGCCCAGCAACAGATTGCGTTCGACGAGGCGCTGCAGGCGGTCGCGGCAATCCGCCAGGCCAATGCCCGCGCGAAGATCGTGGTCGTGCTGCACACGCTGGGCGGTTATGCCCGGCCGGCCCACATGATCGCGCAGGCCCTGCGCCAGCATCTGGAAAAGACCAAAGGCCACCACAATCCCAAGCGTGAGCCGCGGGTCATTGCCCACATACCCTATATCGCCATGTCGGGCGGCACGATGATCGCGCTGGCGGCCGACAAGGTGTGCATGAACAAGACCGCCTCGCTCGGGCCGATCGACACGATCTATGGCGGCTTTCCCACCGATGCCTACAACGCCCTGATCGAGCAGAAGGGCGTTCTGGCGACGCAGGATGTCCTGGTGATGCTGGCACATGAAGCCCGCAAGTACGACCAGTACGCGGTCAAGGTGGCGCGCGAGATCGTCAATCCGGTCCACCGCAAGCCCGGCAAGCCGGAGCACTATCTGGCCGACTATCTGTCTTCCGGCGAGCTGTCGCACAGCCAGGCGATTTCGGTGAAGGAGGCGCGCGAGCTGGGCATGAATGTCGAGTCCAAGGTCGAGGAAGCGATCAACGGGCTGGTCGATGCCCGTATCCGCATGATCAATACGCGGCTGGAATACGAGACCGGCCGGCACGACGATCCCCGCAGCGATCGCCGGGATGGTGGCGGCCAGGGCAGTGCCGGCGGAGGCGAGGGCGGCGACATTGCCGAGCAGGTGATCGAGCGCGCAATCCGGCACTCCCTGCGCGGGCTTGTGCGGCTCTAGCGGCTGCGGGCTGCAGCGCGGGCTTGAACCCGGAGGGCGCACGCCCAATCTGTGCCCGGCCTGCCAGAAGGAAGACCGACCATGTCCGCCAAGTCCGAAACCTATGCCGATGTCCGCAAGCAGATCGCCTCGGTGATCGCCGGCGAGACCAGCCTGACCGCCCGCTATGCGACGGCGGCCTGCCTGTTGCGCGAGGCTTTCGGCGAACGGTTCTTCTGGACAGGCTTCTACCTTGTCGATCCGGACAAGCCGGCCGAACTCGTCGTCGGACCCTATCAGGGCACGCTGGGCTGCCTGCGCATTCCCTTCGGCAAGGGGGTGTGCGGAGCGGCTGCAGCGTCGGGGGAAACCCAGCTGGTCGAGGACGTCCATGCCTTCCCGGGGCACATCGCCTGCGACAGCCGCTCGAATTCCGAGATCGTGGTGCCCGTGCGTGATGCCCGCGGCGCGCTCGTCGCGGTGCTTGATGTCGACTCAACCGAATTCGGTGCTTTCGATGCCGAGGACCAGGCCGGGCTCGAAGCCATTTGCGGCGACCTCCTGACGGTGGCATGACGCCGGCGTCCCGCTCCATCCGGCTGGACGGTCGGGACATCGCCTACCTGCTGCGCCGGTCGGACCGGCGCACGATCGGGTTCTCCATCGGCCATGACGGTCTGAAAGTCACGGCACCGCGCCGGGTGAGCGAACGGGATATCGAACGCGCCCTGGCCTCGAAGTCCGGCTGGATCCTGGCCAAGCTCGATGCCTGGTCGGCGCGGCCGGCTCCGCGCACGCTGGACCTCGTGGACGGTGCGGTCCTGCCCTGGCTGGGCGGCGAGATCGGCCTGCGGCTGGATCCGACGGGCGTGCGCACAAGTATTCGCCAGACCGAGGACGGCCTCATACTGCGTCATGATCCGGACCTGTCCGGCGAGCTGCGTGTCCGCACCCTCACGGCGGCCCTGCAGCGTTTCTATACCCGGCAGGGCCAGGCCCTGATGGCACCGCGTGTCGAGGCCTATGCGGCGCAGCTTGGGCGGCCCGTCCGCAAGGTTATCGTGCGGGACCAGAAGCGGCGCTGGGGTTCCTGCGCGGCCGATGGCACGATCCGGCTCAACTGGCGGCTGATGGGCTTCCCCGAAACGCTGATCGACTATGTCTGCGCCCATGAGGCCGCGCACCTGGTCGAGCACAATCACTCGCCCGCCTACTGGCGGGTGGTGGCGGGGCTGATGCCGGACTGGAAGGCGCGCCGCGACCGCATGCGCGCCGATGCCGACCGCTGGGTTGCGTTCTGAAGATCAGCAACCGGTCCGGCGCAATGCCTACTCCCCGTCTTTCAGCTTGCGGTCGAAATAGTCGAAGATCGTGTGCCAGAGATGGACCTGCCGCGCTTCGCCGCGCACGCCGTGGCGCTGGCCGGGATAGGTCATCATCTCGAACGGGTAGCGCCGTTCCTGCATTTCCGAATAGAGCCGCACGGAATTGGCGAAGATGACATTGTCGTCCGCCATGCCGTGGATCAGCAGCAGGGGCGTTTCGTAATTGTCCAGGTGCGCAAAGACCGAGGAGGACTGGTAGCCCTCGAAGTTTGCGTCCGGGTGATCCATGTAGCGCTCGGTATAGGCAGTGTCGTAGAGCGTCCAGTCGGTGACCGGCGCACCCGAAACGCCGGCCGCAAAGGCGCCGGGCGCCTGCAGCGTGGTCATCAGCGTCATGTAGCCGCCATAGGACCAGCCCCAGATACCGACCCGGTCGGCGTCCACGAAATCCAGGCTTTTCAGATAGTCCAGGCCGACGAGCTGGTCTTCCACTTCGACCGACCCCATGCGGCGCTGGATATGGCTTTCGAACTCCCGGCCACGATTCCAGGCACCGCGATTGTCGATGGTGAAATAGACATAGCCGCGCTGGGCAAAGAGCTGCGGACGCACGCCCTGCCAGCCGCGATGCACCTGCTGGGAGTGCGGGCCGCCATAAAGATACTGCACGGCGGGATATTGCCGGTCCGGATCGAAATCGGCCGGCAGGTAGAGCTGATAGTAAAGCGTGGTGCCGTCGGCCGCGGTCAGCGTGCCGAACTGCGGTACGATGTGATCGGCCGCATAGTCGAAATAGGGATGGCCTTCGACAACGGCGTTTTCCTCGATCCAGCGGATACGTTCGCCATCCACGGAATAGAGCGCGGTCTGGGCCGGTGTGTCGCTGTCGTCATAAGTGCCGATGAAGGTCGCCGCATCGCTGGCGAAAGTGGCCGACCAGCGGCCTTCACCCTGCGTGATCTGTACCGGATCGGCCGAGCCGTCCAGCGGGACCGAATAGACATGGCGTTCGAGCGGCGTCTCGGTCCAGCCGGTGAAATAGACGACGCCGTTTTCGGTATCGACGGCATCGACCTCGTTGACCAGCCAGTCGCCGGCCGTGACCTGGGCGATCAGCGAGCCGTCGGCGGCGCGGTGCTGGATATGGCGATAGCCGCCCGGCGTGTCCTCGCTCGTCCAGATGACTGTGCCATCGGCGAGGGCGCGGAAATCGTTCGTCAGATTGATCCACACATCGGTCGTCTCGACCAGCCAGTCGCGCGCCTCGCCGGTTGCGGGATCGGCGGCCAGGATGGTGAGTTCGTTCTGCATCCGGCTGAGCACCTGGATGTAGGCCGTGCCGCTGTCGGAGGCCCAGTTCACACGGGCCAGATAGATATCGTCGGTCCCGGCCAACTCGACCTGGCGGCGTTCGCCGGTCTCGCGGTCCAGGATGAACAGCTCGACGATCGCATTATCGGTGCCGGCGCGCGGATAGCGCTGGTCGACCACCGCCGCCGAACCGTCGGTGGCGATCTCCATGCGTTCGATATTGTCGACCGGGCTTTCATCGACCCGCGCGATGGCGAGATAGCGCTCGTCCGGCGACCACCAGTAGCCGGTGCGCCGGTCCAGTTCTTCCTGGGCGACAAATTCCGCCATGCCCCAGGACACCAGCCCGCCGCCTTGCGTGGTCAGCGCGGTTTCCTCGCCGGTTTCCAGATCGATGAGATAGAGATTCTGGTCGCGCACGAAGGAGACGAAATTGCCCTGCGGGGAGATGCGGGCATCGGTCTCGTATTGCGGCGTTTCCATCAGGCGCCGGGCCTCGCCGCTCTCGACATCGACCCGGAACACGTCGCCATCGAGCGGCACGAGGATGGCCTCGCCCTGGCTGTCCCAGTCATAGGAGACGATGCCGCTTTCGGAGATGCGGGCGCGCTCGCGCAATTGCCGTGCGGCTTCGGACAGCTCCTGCTCTTCCGGTGCCAGCACGCGGGCATCGACCAGACGATAGGGTTCGCCGCCATCGATATCCATCGCCCAGAGGTCGAGCACGGAGGCGTCCTCTTCCTTGGCCCGCAGGAAGGTCACGCGGCTGCCATCCGGCGAGAAGGTCAGTGAACGCGGCCGGGCGCCGGCCAGGTCCGGACTGGCAAAGGCGCGTTCGATGGAGAGAGCGGGTTCGTCCGCCGGCGCAGCGTCTTGCGTCGCAGACGTGTGGTCCTGCGCCGGCTGGCACGCGGCCAGCAGGACGGATGTGGCGGCAATCAACCGGTATTTCATGAACGCTCTCCCCATTGGTCCGAGGGCACACTAGCCGTGCTCCGCCGGGTTGGGGAGTGGGGGAATACCGTTGACCTCATGGACGGGCGTGTTTCTCTGGGGCGAACAGACACAAGCGGTATGATTTGTCATGGCCAGCCCCGTCGACGACTATCTGCAAACGCCGGGACCCTGGCGCGACGAAATGCAGGCCCTGCGGCCCGTCCTGCTCGATAGCGGCCTCGACGAGGCGCTGAAATGGGCCAAGCCCTGCTATGCTCATGCCGGCGAGAACATCGCCATCATGCAGCCGATGAAGGACTTCCTGGCGCTGATGTTCTTCAAGGGCGCGCTGGTTGACGATCCGGACGGCATCCTGCGCGAACAGGGCCCCAATTCGCGCGCGGCAAAGCGCCTGGAATTCACCGGTGTCGAGGCGATCCGGGCGGCAGAACCGCAATTGCGGGCGCTTGTCGCATCCGCGATCGCTGTCGAGGCATCCGGCGCGAAACTGCCGCCCCGGGGCGAGCTGGAATTGCCGGAAGAGCTGACCGAGGCGCTCGCCGACGATGCTGAACTCAGCGCCGCTTTCGACGCCCTCACTCCCGGCCGCCAGCGCGGCTATGCCCTGCATATCGCCGGTGCGAAACAGGCCGAAACCCGGCGCAACCGCGTCGCCAAACACCGCCCCCGCATCCTGGCCGGCAGGGGCCTGCACGATTGAGCCGCCCTTTCTCTCCCCACTTCCCCCGGCCCCTGTGCCGGGGTCCGGCTGAGCCTCTTTCTGAAACGCCGCCAGACCCCGGAATAAATCCGGGGAAAGCGGCTCGGTGCTCTTCTTCCCCACCTCGTGGGGAAGTGGGCCGCGGCGT
>PANX01000113.1 GCA_002707795.1 Maricaulis sp. | reverse complement strand
TCTTAATCCGCAGGTTCGGGGTTCAAGTCCCCGGCGACCCACGCGACATGTTAGCGGATGTGGCGGAACTGGTAGACGCGCTGGATTTAGGTTCCAGTGCCGCAGGGCGTGGAGGTTCGAGTCCTCTCATCCGCACCATTCGGAACCGGTCTGCCGGAGGCAGAAAAATCGATCCAGTGAATCGATTTTAGGCGGAGAATGCCCCGGCAGGGGCCTTCGCCCTGCGGGCTTCGGGTGGCAAGCCACCCGCAGCGCGCACCCGGGGCGAAGCGGTGCCCCGCCGAAGCCTTGGCGAAGGAGGGCTGTCGAGGGCAGGCAAGCCTCCAATCTATCCTTGAGCGTCGGCTGTCTCGCCGAAGCCTTGGCGGAGGCGGACTGCTGCCCTCGCGCGCCACAGCCTCCGATCCCCAGCCCCCGCATGCGAACAGGCTGCATTCGCCTCATCTGCACCCGTCAACCGCTGCCCGGCGTTGCACAGCGCGAATCCCCGTGACATAACGCGCGCTCGATTTTGCACGCGCATGTCTGCGCACCCTTACCCAGAACACCAAGGCCAACCCATGAACGTCACCGAGAAATCTTCCGAAGGCTTGAGCCGCACTTTCGAGATCGTCTTCCCGGCCGACGATCTGCAAGCTCGCCTCGCAGCGAAGATCGAAGAGATCCGTCCGGAAGTCCGCCTGAAGGGCTTCCGCCCGGGCAAGGTTCCCACGAGCCACATCCGCAAGATGTTCGGCGAGTCGATCATGGGCGATCTGCTGAACGAGCTGGTTCCGCAGACCACGCAGAAGACGCTCGACGAGAAGAATATCCGCCCGGCCACCCAGCCGGACATCAAGGTCACCAGCGAGGCGCAGGACGTGCTCGCCGGCAAGGCCGATTTCTCCTTCGAGATCTCGCTGGAAGTGATGCCGGAATTCGAACCGGCCGATCCGTCCAAGCTGAAGGTCGCGCGCCCGGTCGCCGAGGTCGATGAGGCCGAGATCGACGAGGCGCTGCAGAAGCTGGCCGAGGAAAACCGCGAATTCTCCGCCAAGAAGGGCGGCAAGAACGCCAAGGCGGAAGAGGGCGATGTCGTCGTTATCGATTTCGTCGGCAAGCTGGATGGCGAACCCTTCGAGGGCGGTGCCGCCGAGGACGCCCGCGTGGCCATCGGCGACGGTGCCTTCATCCCGGGCTTCGAGGAACAGCTGGTCGGTGCCAAGCCGGGCGAAGAGCGCGTTCTGAAAGTGACCTTCCCGGCGCACTACCAGGCCGCCCATCTGGCCGGCAAGGACGCCGAATTCGACGTCACCGTGAAGTCGGTCGAAGCGCCGGGTGAAGCCAAGGTCGATGACGAACTGGCCAGGCGCCTGGGTCTCGACGGTCTGGACGGCCTGAAGGACGCGCTGAAGAAGCGCTTCGCCCAGGAGCACGCCCAGCAATCGCGCATGAAGGTGAAGCGGGCCCTGCTCGACCAGCTCGATGCCGCGCACAGCTTCGACCTGCCGCCGCAGATGGTGGATGCCGAGTTCGACAATATCTGGCGCGAAGTCCAGCACGCCATCGAGCACGACCATCTCGAGGAAGAAGACAAGGGCAAGTCGGAAGACGAGCTGAAGGCCGAGTATCGCGGCATTGCCGAGCGCCGTGTGCGCCTGGGCCTGGTGCTCGCCGAGATCGGCCGCCGCAACAATGTCGACGTGACCCAGGAAGAGCTTTCCCGCGCCATCAACCAGGAAGCCGTGCGCTATCCGGGCCAGGAGCGCCAGGTTGTCGAGTTCTACCAGAAGAACCCGCAGGCCATCGCCCAGCTGCGCGCGCCGATCTACGAGGAAAAGGTCGTCGACTACATCCTCGAACTCGCCGAGGTGACCGAGGTGACCGTGTCCAAGGACGCGCTCTACGCCGAGGAAGACGAAGCGCCGGCTCCGGCCGGGAAGAAGGCTGCGCCGAAGAAGAAGGCCGCTGCCAAGAAGGACGACGACAAGCCGGCCGCGAAGAAGAAGGCTCCGGCCAAGAAGGCGGCGGCCAAGGACGGCGACAAGGCCGAGGCCCAGAAAGCCGCTCCGAAGAAAAAGGCTGCGGCCAAGAAGGACGCCTGATCGGCAGGCTCTTTCGCAATCGATCAGCGCCGGCGTCGCAGGACGCCGGCGCTTTTCGTTTCCGGGTGCAATTTTGTGTGCCGTTGCGGGAATTCGCACAGGCGTGTGCAGCGTCCGCCTTGCACGCTGGAGCGAGCGCCGCAATATTTGACCAATCCCGTCTGACGAGAATCGGCGCCGACCGGCTGCCGGAACCCCAAGGAGCGCGACATGCATGATCCCCAGGACAGGACGATGAATCTGGTTCCGATCGTCGTCGAGCAGACCAGCCGGGGCGAACGCTCCTTCGACATCTATTCGCGGCTTCTCAAGGAGCGCATCATCTTCGTCACCGGTCCGATCGAGGACCATATGGCGAGCCTGATCGTCGCCCAGCTGCTTTTCCTTGAATCGGAAAATCCGAAGAAGGAAATCTCGATGTACATCAATTCGCCCGGCGGCGTGGTCTCGGCCGGCCTGGCGATTTACGACACGATGCAGCACATCCGCTGCCCGGTCTCGACCATGTGTATCGGCATGGCTGCCTCGATGGGCTCGCTGCTGCTGACGGCAGGCGAGGACAAGAAGCGCTACGCCACGCCGAATGCGCGGATCATGGTGCACCAGCCCTCCGGCGGTTTCCGCGGCCAGGCCTCGGACATCGAGCGGCATGCGGCGGACATCCAGAAGATCAAGCGCCGGCTGAACGAGATCTATGTGCACCACACCGGCCGCACCTATGACGAGATTGAACAGGCCCTCGACCGCGACAACTTCATGTCTGCAGACGAGGCCAGGGAATTCGGCCTCATTGACGAGGTCTTTACGCGTCGCAGCGAGGATGAAGGCGAAGGCAAGTCCGGCTAGGGCATGATGGCCGGGCGCGGTTGGAGCTTGATCCATGCCGCGCCCATGTGATCGAATGCACAGTGACGGAAACCTTTCGCTAAAGTTCGGCCCTGATTTTGCTCAGGACTGGATGCGAGGCGGGACAAATGCCGGTATGGTGTCGTAACGATACCACTCAAGTGCCGGGACCTGCGGGTTGAATTGGAGCGGTCATGAGTAAGACGACGGGCGGAGACGGCGAGTCGAAGAACACCCTCTACTGTTCTTTCTGCGGAAAGAGCCAGCATGAGGTGCGCAAGCTGATTGCCGGGCCCACCGTGTTCATCTGCGATGAATGCGTCGAGCTCTGCATGGACATCATCCGCGAGGAGAACAAGTCCTCGCTGGTGAAGTCCAAGGAAGGCGTGCCCACGCCGCAGGAAATCTTCAACGTCCTGAACGATTACGTGATCGGGCAGGCGCACGCCAAGCGCGTGCTCGCGGTGGCCGTGCACAATCACTACAAGCGCCTGAACCACGCCTCGTCCAATTCCGACGTGGAGCTGGCCAAGTCGAACATCCTGCTGATCGGTCCGACCGGTTGCGGCAAGACGCTGCTGGCCCAGACGCTGGCGCGCATCCTCGATGTGCCCTTCACCATGGCCGATGCGACGACGCTGACCGAAGCCGGCTATGTCGGCGAAGACGTCGAGAACATCGTGCTGAAACTGCTGCAGTCGGCCGACTACAATGTCGAGCGGGCCCAGCGCGGCATCGTCTATATCGACGAGATCGACAAGATTTCCCGCAAGTCCGACAACCCGTCCATCACGCGCGACGTATCGGGCGAGGGCGTGCAGCAGGCGCTGCTGAAGATCATGGAAGGCACGGTCGCCTCCGTGCCGCCGCAGGGCGGCCGCAAGCATCCCCAGCAGGAATTCCTGCAGGTGGACACGACCAATATCCTCTTCGTCGTCGGCGGCGCCTTTGCCGGTCTCGACAAGGTGATCTCCCAGCGCGGCAAGGGCTCGGCCATCGGCTTCGGCGCCGATGTGCGTGAAAGCGACGACCGCCGCACGGGCGATATCCTGCGCGAGGTGGAGCCGGACGATCTGCTGCGTTTCGGCCTGATCCCGGAATTCGTCGGCCGTCTGCCGGTCATCGCGACCCTGGAAGACCTGGACGAGGACGCCCTGGTGCAGATTCTGACCGAGCCGAAGAATGCGCTCGTGAAGCAGTATCAGCGCCTGTTCGAGATGGAAGGCGTCGGCCTGACCTTCACCGAGGATGCACTCAAGGCGGTGGCGCACAAGGCGATCGCGCGCAAGACCGGGGCTCGCGGCCTGCGCTCCATCATGGAAGGTATCCTGCTGGAAACGATGTTCGACCTGCCGGGTCTGGAAGGCGTGGAAGAGATTGTCGTCAACGCGGAAGTCGTCGAGGGCAATGCCAAACCGCTCTTCATCTATGCCGAGCGCAAGGACGACAAGCGGACGGGTGCTTGAGGGCGCTTGAATTCGGCGATCTCGATCGCCACTTCATGATCCAGGTGGGACGCGTCGGGCAAGACCGAAAGCGCTTGCCGGCCGTCCCGTATCGATAGAAAGATCCAACGAGATCTGCACGCGCCCCTGTGCCGGGCGCGCATGGAGTAAGCATGTCCAATACGAAGACACTTCCGCTTCTGCCGCTGCGCGACATTGTGGTTTTCCCCCACATGATCGTTCCCCTCTTCGTGGGGCGCGAGAAGTCGGTGAAGGCGCTGGAAGAGGTGATGAAGGCGGACAAGCAGATCCTGCTTGCCACCCAGCGCAATGCCGCGGACGACGAACCGTCGCCGGATGCGATCCACCGCACCGGTGTGGTCGCCTCCGTCCTGCAGCTGCTGAAACTGCCCGACGGCACGGTTAAGGTGCTGGTGGAGGGCGGCGTCCGCGTCGAGATCACCGGCTATACGCCGCGTGACGAATACTACGAAGCGGTCTGCGAACCCTTGGCCGAGGATTCCGGCGACGAGTCCGAGCTGGAAGCGCTGATGCGCACCGTCGCGGCCAAGTTCGAAGACTATGTGAAGCTGAACAAGAAGGTGCCGCCGGAAGCGCTGGCTTCGCTGTCGCAGATCCAGGAGCCGGGCAAGCTGGCCGACTCCATCTCGGCCCATCTGGCCGTGAAGATCGACGAGAAGCAGTCGCTGCTGGAAGAGCCCGATGTCGCCAACCGGCTGGAGCGCGTGCTCGGCCTGATGGAAGGCGAGATCGGCGTGCTGCAGGTCGAGAAGAAAATCCGTTCGCGCGTGAAGCGCCAGATGGAGAAGACCCAGCGCGAATACTATCTCAACGAGCAGATGAAGGCGATCCAGCGCGAGCTGGGCGAGGGCGATGACGGCCGCGAGGAACTCGCCGAGCTGGAACAGCGTCTTACCGAGGCCAAACTGCCCAAGGAAGCGCGCGCCAAGGCCGACGCCGAATTCAAGAAACTGCGCCAGATGAGCCCGATGTCCGCCGAGGCGACGGTCGTGCGCAATTATCTCGACTGGATCCTGGCGCTGCCCTGGAACAAGCGCAAACGCCTGAAGAACGACCTGGAACGCGCCGAGGGCGTGCTCGAGGACGATCACTACGGGCTGGAGAAGGTCAAGGAACGCATTCTCGAGCATCTCGCCGTGCAGTCGCGCACCCGCAAGCTGCGCGGTCCGATCCTGTGCCTGGTCGGCCCGCCCGGCGTCGGCAAGACCTCGCTGGGCCGTTCGATCGCCAAGGCAACGGGCCGTGACTTCGTGCGCATGTCGCTGGGCGGCGTGCGGGACGAGGCCGAGATCCGCGGCCATCGGCGCACCTATATCGGCTCCATGCCGGGCCGCATCATCCAGTCGATGAAGAAGGTGAAGTCCGCCAATCCGCTCTTCCTTCTGGACGAGATCGACAAGCTGGGCGCCGATTATCGCGGCGATCCGGCCTCGGCCCTGCTGGAAGTGCTCGATCCGGAACAGAACGCGACCTTCAACGACCACTATCTGGAAGTCGATTACGACCTGTCCGACATCATGTTCGTGACCACCGCGAACACGCTCAACCTGCCGCAGCCGCTTCTCGACCGGATGGAGATCATCCGCATCGCCGGCTACACAGAGGACGAGAAGGTCGAGATCGCCAAGCGTCACCTCCTGCCCAAGCAGATGTCCAATCACGCCCTGCGCGACCAGGACTTCACGCTGGAAGAGGCGGCCCTGCGCGACCTGATCCGCTACTATACCCGCGAGGCGGGCGTGCGGAATCTCGAGCGCGAGATCGCCAACCTGGCCCGCAAGGCGGTGCGCCAGATTCAGAGCGGCAAGGCCGAAAGCGTCACCGTGACGCCGGACAATCTGGGCGATTTCGCCGGTGTGCGGAAATTCCGCTTCGGCGAGACCGACAAGGAAGACCAGGTCGGTGTCGTCACCGGGCTGGCCTGGACCGAAGTCGGCGGCGACCTCCTGACCATCGAGGCCGTGCGCATGCCGGGCCGTGGCAAGTTCACCGTGACGGGCAATCTGCGCGATGTGATGAAGGAGTCGATCTCGGCGGCGAATTCCTTCGTGCAGTCGCGGGCGCCCTCGCTCGGCATCAAGCCGACCGTGTTCCGCTCGTCCGACATCCACGTCCACGTGCCCGAGGGTGCCACCCCGAAGGACGGTCCTTCGGCCGGTATCGGCATGATGACGGGCATCGTCTCGGTGCTGACCGGTATTCCGGTACGCAAGGATATCGCCATGACCGGCGAGATCACCCTGCGCGGCCGGGTCCTGCCGATCGGCGGTCTGAAGGAGAAACTCCTCGCGGCGCTGCGCGGCGGTGTGAAGACGGTGCTCATCCCCACGGACAATGAAAAGGATCTCGCCGAGATCCCGGACAATGTGAAACAGGGGCTGGAGATCATCCCGGTGGAAACCGCCGACGAGGTCCTCAAGCTGGCGCTCACCGAGCCGGTTCAGCCGGTCGAATGGACCGAGGCCGACGAAGCCGCCCTGGCGGCGATGGCGTCGCAGACCGGCGCGGAAACCGGCGAGACACCCATGGCGCACTAATGCTGCCCCTATCGGGCACTCATGGTGTCGCTACGTGACAGGAAAAGGGCGGCTTTGGCCGCCCTTTTTCGTGGCCGCCGCCAGATTTTTGCACGCGCACGACGCAGATGCGGAAATTGAGCATTGACCTTGCGCAAAACCCCCGCCACTCTCGTTTCATGACTTTCGCGACGTTCTATTTCTTCGGCTACTTTACCAACGCAACCCGTGAGGGGGCGGTGGCCGGCTGACGTGTGTGAAAGCACCGGATTTGCAGGGCCTCCCCCTCGGGGAGGCCCTTTTCTTTTGCGTGAAAAGGAAGGTGAGACCGTGACGACGACAAAGAGCCGGGACGAGATCCGGGCGGAGATTTCCCAGATCGACGGGCAGTTGATCGATACCATTGCGCGACGCCAGGAACTGGTCGACGAGATACAGGCTGCCAAGGCCGCCAGCGGTCAGCCGGTGCGCGACCGCGAACGCGAGCAGGCCGTCCTGCGCGACGCGCTCGCACGCGCAAAGGCGCTCGGCTTGCCGCCCGAACTGGTCGAGAGCCTGTTCCAGGCCCTGTTCGAGGTGTCGATCCGCCGCCAGCGCCAGCGCTTCGATTCCATGCGCAACGAGGATCTCAACGAAGCCACCGTCGCCTATCTCGGCGGGCCGGGCAGTTACAGCCATATCGCGGCCCAGAAGGTCTTCGAGCGCCGCAACGCCACCGTCGTGCCGTCACCCAAGCGCGACTTCGTCTCGATCTTCCGCTCGGTCGAGAATGCCGAGGTCGATTACGGCGTGGTGCCGATCGAGAACACCACGACGGGCTCGATCAACGAAGTCTATGATATCCTGATCAATTCACGCACCCAGATCATCGGCGAATTCCTGCTGCGCGTCGATCACTGCCTGGTCGGCAAGGCCAGCGGGCAGGGGCGGATCAGCCGGGTCTTCGGCCATCCGCAGGCACTGGCCCAGTGCCGCCGCTATATCGCCTCCCACCCGGAGCTGGAGACGCACATGGCGGCCTCGACCACGCGGGCGCTGGAGCGCCTGCTGGAGGATGACGACACGGCGGCAGCCGTGGCCGGCGAGGACGCGGCACGCCTGTTCGGCATGGATATCCTGGCCCGTGGCATCGGTGATCACGAGCAGAATATCACCCGTTTCATCGTGATTGCCCGCAAGGCCAAGCTGCCGACCCGCGAAGTGGAGTGCAAGACGTCGATGATGTTCACCACGCGCGACACGCCGGGCTGTCTGGTCGACGCACTGACCGGTTTCCGCGACCAGGGCGTGAACATCGTCAAGCTGGAAAGCCGTCCGATTGCCGGCAATCCCTGGGAGGAGATGTTCATCATGGATGTGGAGGGCCATGTCGAGGACGAGCGGGTCCGCCAGGCCATGAGCGTCATTGAAGAGCATACCCGCGAGATCAAGCTGCTCGGCTGCTATGCCGCCGATGCGATCGACCGGGTTACCGTTGCCGAATAGCGACACGGGCCATGAATGCCGCTGCTGCACATCCGGCAGCAGCGGCAAAACCGGTTGAATTTTGCTACCAGGCCGAATTCAATGGTCTGTAGACGAATGACCTCCATCATGGACCGGATGATGTCGGCCTGTGCCAAGCTTACGCACGGCATGGCCGGCTGACGGTTCGAGCGGGAAGTGCGTATGGATACACAACAGGCGACACCGACCCGGCCGCGTCCCCGGGGGCGGCCCGGCCTGACGCCGGAAGTCCGGGAACAGGCGCTGCTGACGGCGGGAGAGCTGCTCGCCGAGCAGGGGCTGAAGGGCATGCAGGCGCGCACGATTGCGGCGCGGGCAGGCCTGTCCGTCGGATCGATCTACAAGCTGTTCGGCGATATCGACGACCTGATCCGCGAGCTCAACCTGCGCACCTATCGCGATATCGAGATCCATCACAGCTCGGCATTGGAGGCGTCCGGACTGCCGCCGGAAGCGGTATTCGAGCGCGCCCTCGTGCTGGCGCGCGCCTATATCGAGTTTGTCGTGACCCAGAATGCGCGCTGGATGGCGCTCCTGTCCTTCAATCGCCGCCAGTCCGGCGCTGCACCGAAAGCCTATACCGAGACCGAGGACGCCCTGTTCGGGATCGTGGAAGGTGTGCTGGAGGCGGGCAGGGGGTTCGAGGACCCGGACTTTCGCCGGCGTGCTGCGCGAACGCTGTGGGCGTCGGTGCACGGCATTGTCACCATGACGCTGCCCAATGCGGCGCTGGAGGATCCGGTTGCCGAAGCCCTGGAACAGGCCTCGATGATGATCGGCGCGCTGATCCGCGATGCTGCGGCGCAGAAGTAGCGCGCGCTTGCCTCGAGGCACCGCCCCGGATTAAAAGCGCGGCTCATCTTGGACCGGGCGGTTAGCTCAGCTGGGAGAGCGACTGGTTTACACCCAGTAGGTCGGGGGTTCGAACCCCTCACCGCCCACCATTCTTTGCCCTGCGGGCCTCGGGGCCAAACCGCCCGCAGCGCGCATTCGGGGCGAAGCGGTGTCCCCGAGTCCTGGCGTGACGGATCGTCTGCGGCAGGTGCCCGTTCCATCTCCGCCACGCTCTCTTGGGCGAACGACAGGCCTTATCACACCATCCTTGATCCACCTCAACTCACAGCGCACCATCGCGTGAGACCAGATCCTGCCGGGCCGGCCGGCCGACTAGCTTGAGTGAGCGATCGTGAAACTGATTCTGGCCCTGTTCCTGGCGAATTCGATCTGCGGTGCGTCCGGGGACGATCTCGCCCCGGCGCCTTCGCCGGCGGTGAGCAGTGTCTGCCTTTCCTGCAACGTCTTCGAGCGCCTCTACGATGGGCGTGACAATGCGCCGGCCTGGACGGGGTGGCGCAGGCGCAAGCATTTCCAGGCCCTCCTGGAGGCTGTGCGTGATGCCGGCTCGCACGGTCTGGATCCGGCCAGTTACGGTCTCGATCTGCTCGAAGCGGCCAATCCGCGCCGCTCGGAACGGCGGCTCGATGAAATCGCCACGCGCGCCTATCTCGACCTTGCCCATGATTTGCTGCGCGGCCGGCTGGATCCGCAGACGGTCGAGCGGGGCTGGTCCGCGCCGCGGCGCGATCTGGACCTTGCCACCTATCTCGCCAGTGCGCTCGAGAATGATCGGGTGCCGGAAAGCCTTGAAGCGCTGGCGCCCCGGGATGACGGTTATGCGCGGCTGCGTACGGCTCTGGCAGATTATCGTGCGGTGAACGCCAAGGGAGCCTGGCCGCGGATCGAGCCCGGCGCGGCGCTGCACCCCGGTGACCGTTCGCCCCGGGTGGCGCAATTGCGGGCACGGCTGCAAGCGACGGGTGAAGTCTTCCGGCTCGTGCCCGAGACCGAGCGCGACCTGTTCGATGACGAGATGGCGGCGGCCGTGCTGCGCCTGCAAGAGCGTGCCCATCTCGATGGCGACGGTGTGGCCGGGGCCGAGACGATCGAGTGGTTGAATGTGCCTTCGGAACACCGGGTGTGGCAGATCGCGGCGAATCTCGAGCGCCTGCGCTGGCAGGGCGGATCGCCGGAGGGGCGGCTCCTGCGCGTCAATATTCCCGACTTCGTGCTGGAAGCCTGGTCCGGGGGAGAGGTCGAGCAACGCCACAGACTGATTGTCGGCCGGCGCTCGCGGCCGACGCCGGTCTTCTCTGCCCAACTCGCCTATTTCATTCTCAACCCCTGGTGGGAGACGCCGCACAGCCTGGCAGTCCGCGACGAATTGCCGGCCTTTCGGCGCGATCCGGACATGGTGCAGCGCCTGGGCTTTCAGGTGCTCGACAGCGAGGGCAACCTGGTCGATCCCGGCGAAATCGACTGGAATACGGTGCCCGCCAGCGCTTTCCCCTATCGGCTGCGTCAGGCGCCGGGACCGCAGAACGCGCTGGGACAGGTCAAGTTCATCTTTCCAAATCCATACAACACCTACCTGCACGACACGCCGGCCCGGCAATTGTTCGAGGAGGACCGGCGGGCATTTTCCTCCGGCTGCATGCGCGTCGACCGACCGGTCGACCTGGCACGCTGGGTCTCCGAGGGGCTGCCTGACTGGCCGCCCGAGCGGATCGACCGGGTGCTGGCCGGCGGTGTGGAAACCCGCGTCGATCTCTCTGAAGGGATCCCGGTCGAGGTGGTCTACCGGACGGTGGTACCCGAGGGCTCTCTTGGCGTCCGCTTTCTCGACGACCTATATAACAGGGACGGGATCATCATCGACGAACTTGAGGGAGCAGGTTCGACAGTGTCGGAGTAGTGCGTGTTCACCACGTTCCTGTTAGCGGCTGCTGCCGCAATTCCCAGCGGGACCAGCCGTGAGTTCTCCACGGAGCTTGCTGCCGCTTCCGCCCCCGATCCGGGTGGAAAGTCTCGATAGGAGGTTCGATCCCGGCCGCACCGGCTTCACGGTGACCACGCCCGGCGGGTTCGGCATCGACTATCGCGAGTTCACGCTCTTTCTGCGTCCCGGCGAGACTTTGTCGCTGACGGCCAGCGAGCCGGTTGCCTGGGAGGGCGAGACCTCGTCGATGACGCTCGAATGGTCTGCGCCGGACAGCCCCGGTCATCACCGCATGACGCTGACCGCCGAAGACGGCGCGCAGATGAGCCTGCATCTCGTCGTCATGCGCGCCCGTAACACCGGCGATTCCGAGATCAACGGCTATCGCCTCGGCCGCTATCCGGACGAACCCTATCTCGGCCTGGAAACCTACCGGGCGCCGGAATATTTCGTCGAGGTCTCTCCCGGCATCGAGGCGTTGCCCCTGTCGCCGCACTTCCGTCTCGGTCAGTTCCTGTGCAAGCAGGAGGGCGGGGATGGACCGGCCTATCTCGTCGTTTCCGAGCGCCTCGTGCTCAAGCTGGAGCAGATCCTGGAAGCGGCCAATGCCCGCGGCTGGCGCACCGACAGTTTCGCCGTCATGAGCGGCTATCGCACGCCGGACTATAATGCCGGCCTGGGCAATGGCAGCTATTCCCGCCACATCTATGGTGGCGCCGCCGACATCTTCATCGACACCGATGGCGATGGCGTGATGGATGACCTCAATGGCGACGGGAGTCACGACCGCGCCGACGCGGCGGCGCTCTACGATCTCGTCGAGGAAATGTCGGGCGCCGGCCATGAGAGCTGGCTGGCCGGCGGTCTGGGCGAATACGGGCCCAATACCCGGCATGGCGCCTTCGTCCATGTCGACGAGCGCGGCTTTCGCGCGCGTTGGGGCCGCTGAGGATCAGCTTGCCGCCGGTTCCGGCTGGGCGAAAAGGTCGACAAGACCGCTTGCATCGCCGGAGAAGATGCGCACATCGGCCCGCGGTGCAAAGCGCTGGATAGTCCGGGCAACGTCGCGGGCCGGGACGGGTTCGGCGTTGAAATCGTTGACGATCACGGTGCAGCGGGCGTCCAGGACGCGCAGGGCTGTCAGCGTGTGCGAGATCGCGCCGAGATAGGCGCCGGCGATGAGGATCGGCCGCGCGTCGAGGTCGCGGATCAGGTCGAGATTGAGCCCGTCTGTGGCCAGCGGAGACATCACGCCGCCGGCGCCTTCCACGATCGTCGGCATGCCGGGATCGATCTGGTCGAGGCACCAGTGCAGCACGGCGTCGATCGCGAGTTCGCGGTTCTCCTGCCGGGCGGCCATGTCGGGCGAGAGCGGGGCCTTGAAGCGCCAGGGTGATACGGACTGCACCCCTTCGCCCGTCAATTCAGCCCCATTGGCGCGCATCAGGCGTATCGTATCTGTGGCATTGAGTTGCGCCGGATCGAAGCCGGAGATCACCGGCTTGAGGACGCGCGCCTTTCCGCCGGCCCTGCGATGGGCCTCCAGCATGGCGCAGAGAATGTGGGTCTTGCCGACGTCGGTGCCGGTCCCCGTCACGAAAATGGGGCGCATTACTCGGCGGCCTCCGTCTGTTGCAGGATGGATTTCAGCGCGGCGGCGAGCCGGTCGATATCGGCGGTCTCGTGTGCGGCGGAGAAGGTGAAGCGCAGGCGTGCCGTTCCCGGCGGCACGGTCGGCGGACGGATGGCGATCACCAGAAAGCCCTCGGCCTCCAGGGCGGCCGAGGCGGCGAGCGCGGCGGTCTCGCTGCCCAGGATTACCGGCACGACCGGCGAGACGGGTCTGGAAAGGCCCAGCTTGCCGGCAAAGCGCCGTGCCAGTTCGAGCGGGCGTTCGCACAGCGCGGGATCGGCCGCGACGAGATCGAGTGCTGCGAGCGCTGCCGCGGCGCTGGCCGGGGGCAGGGCGGTGGTGAAGACCAGCGGGCGGGCCCGCGAGCGAAGAAGCTCGCACACACGTTCCGACGCACACAGATAGCCGCCATAGCTTCCCAGCGCCTTGGACAGCGTGCCCATCTGCAGCGGTGCGGCGGCCGGCGGCGCGAAGGCATGGGCCGAACCGCGCCCGCCGCCGACCGTGCCGATCCCGTGCGCGTCGTCGACCAGCGTCCAGGCGTCGAATTCCTCGCCCAGGGCCAGGATCTCCGGCAGGGGCGCGAAATCGCCGTCCATGGAAAACACGCCATCGGTGAGGATCATGGCGTGGCGGGCTTCGCCGCGATGTTCGGCCAGCAGGCCGCGCAGCTGGTCCATGTCGTTGTGGCGGAAAACCTCGACACGGGCCCGTGACAGGCGCGCACCGGCGTGCAGGCAGGCATGGGCGAGGCTGTCGATCAGGACGAGATCGTCCGGTCCCGCCAGTGCCGGTGTGATGGCCAGATTGGCGAGATAGCCCGAACCGAAGACGATGCAGTCCTCGGTGCCCTTGAAGGCCGCGAGGCGCCGTTCCAGCTGGAAGAGAAGCGGGTGCCCGCCGGTCACCAGGCGGGACGCGCCTGATCCGGCACCCCATTCGGCCGCCGCCGCGCGGGCGGCCTCGATCACCTTGGGGTGATGCGCCAGGCCCAGATAATCGTTCGAGCAGACATTGATCAGCGACCGTCCGTCGCGCGCGACATGGACCGCGCCGCGATGGCGCGTTTCCACGGTCCGGCGGCGGAGGGATTTGCGGTCCAGCGCGGAAAGCTTGCCGGCGGCGAAGCGCTCGAGTGAGGCGGCTGCGGAAGTCATATCAAGCCTGTCGTTCGGGTGAGAGGCCTGCTAAAGCCCGCCCGTCATGTCCAACACATTGAAAACTGCGTTGCCCGGCGGGTTCAAGCCCGAAGGGCGACATCTCTGGCGGCCCTACACCCAGATGAAGACCGCTCAGCCGGCCCTGCCGGTCGTGTCGGCCGGGGGCGTGCGGCTGAACCTCGCCGATGGCCGCAGCCTGATCGACGGCGTCTCCTCCTGGTGGACGACCGTACACGGCTACAGCCACCCGCATATTGTCGGCGCGATTTGCGATCAGGTCGAGCGCCTGTCCCATGTCATGCTGGGCGGGCTGACGCATGCGCCCGCCGAACGGCTGGCGGCGCGCCTGGCAGCCCTGGCGCCGGGCGATCTCGACCATGTCTTCTTCTGCGAGTCGGGCTCGGTCTCGGTCGAGATCGCGATGAAGATGGCGGTGCAATCCTGGATCAATCGCGGTGTCCACGGCCGCACCCGCTTCGTGTGCTTCCGCGGCGGCTATCATGGCGACACCATTGCCACCATGTCGGTATGCGATCCGGAAGAGGGGATGCACGCCCTGTTTGCCGGCTCCCTGCCGCAGCAGATCGTTGCCGATCTGCCGCAGGATTCCGAAAGCACGGCGCGATTCGAGGCGCTGCTCGATGCGCATGCCCACGAGATTGCCGGCGTGGTGACCGAACCGCTGGTACAGGGTGCGGGCGGGATGCGATTCTTTTCCCCGGAAACCCTGCGCACGATCCGTGCCGCCTGCGATGCGCGCGGCCTGCCGCTGATCGTCGACGAGATCATGACCGGCTTTGGCCGGCTGGGCACGATGTTCGCCTGCGAGAAGGCCGGTATCGTCCCGGACGTGATGACGGTTTCCAAGGCGCTGACCGGCGGCACGCTGCCCCTCGCAGCGGCAATCGCCTCGCGCGGCATGTTCGAGCATTTCTGGCGCGATGAAGCCTCGGCCGCGCTGATGCACGGGCCGACCTATATGGGCAATCCGGCGGCCTGTGCGGCGGCGAATGCCTCGCTCGACCTGTTCGAGCGCGAACCGCGGCTGGACCAGGTGGCGCAGATCGAGGCTGCCTATGCCGCGCTCCTGCCGCCGGCGCGCGATATTCCCGGCGTCGTGGATGTGCGCTGGCAGGGTGCGATCGGGGTGATCGAAATGCCCGGACTGCCGGAGCTCGACGCGCTGAAATCGGCCTTTGTCGAGGCGGGCGTCTGGGTGCGGCCGTTTGGAAATATCGTCTATCTCATGCCGCCTTACGTGATCTCGCAGGACGATCTGGAGCATCTGATCCGCACGACTGTCGCGGTGACACGCGCCTGGGCGGAACATCATTTTGGGGCCGGCTGAACAAGGTGCTGCATTATGTGCAGATCGCTTGCATTGGCCGCTTGACCGGACCGCGGTCTGCTCATAAACAACGCACCTCGCTTCGGCGAGCCGCTCAAGCGGGTGTAGCTCAGTTGGTTAGAGCGCCGGCCTGTCACGCCGGAGGTCGCGGGTTCGAGTCCCGTCACTCGCGCCATTTCCCTTGTCAGAAGGGGTGGTGCACGGATCGAAAAACGGCCGCTCCTGCCCGGAGCGGCCGTTTTCGTTTGCCAAACCGCCCGAAGCATGAAAAAGAGCGCCTACGTTCTGCGGTGAGTAGTCGGTCCCTTGAGGCTGCATTGCAGACGTTGGCGAGACTTTCCGCCCTTTCAAGGCCCGGTTCCGGGCCGGGCGCGTATCGATCATTGCCACCCTGGCGCCAGGCCGGCGCCGACAAGACGGCGGCTGATCTACGCAGGCTTCCACACTGAAAACCCGTTTGTTCGTGCGCGCGGCCCCTGGCGGCGCTCCGGACCCATGAAAGATATATTTTGACACAGTTCAATGAACTCGGCCTGGCCGAGCCCATTCTCCGCGCGCTTGAAGATGCCGGCTATAACGAGCCGACCCCGATCCAGCGCGAAGCGATTCCCGCCCTTCTCGAAGGGCGTGACGTGCTCGGTATTGCCCAGACGGGTACCGGCAAGACGGCGGCCTTCGTGCTGCCCATCCTCCATTCCATCAGTGCCGACAACAAGCGGCCGGCGCCGAAGACCTGCCGGGCGCTGATCCTGTCGCCGACGCGCGAACTCTCGGCACAGATTCTCGAAAACCTGCGCGGCTATGCCCAGCACATGCGCGTATCGTCGGTGCTGGTCGTGGGCGGTCTGAAGATCGGTCCGCAGGTGAAAATGCTGTCCCGCGGCGTCGATGTTGTCGTGGCCACGCCGGGCCGCCTGCTCGACCTCGTGCGCTCCGGCGCGGTGAGCCTGTCGCAGGTGCGCACCCTGGTGCTGGACGAGGCCGACCAGATGCTGGATCTCGGCTTCATCCCGGCGATCCGCGATATCGTGTCCCGCCTGCCCGAAGACCGCCAGACGGCGCTGCTCTCGGCGACGATGCCCAAGCCGATCAAGGCGCTGGCGCACGACCTCCTGACCGATCCCAAACAGATCTCGGTTGCTCCGGCCTCGCGCCCGATCGAGCGGATCGAACAGTCGGTTGTGCTGACCCCGCGCGATTCCAAGCGCGACCTGCTGCTGGAATTGCTGTCGGACCGGTCCGTCGAGCGCTCGATCGTCTTCACCCGCACCAAGCGCGGTGCCGACCGGGTCAACAAGAGCCTCGTCCAGTACGGTCTCAAATCGGCCGCCATCCACGGCGACAAGACCCAGGGCCAGCGCGTGAAGGCGCTGGACGGCTTCAAGTCCGGCCAGGTGAAGATCCTCGTCGCCACCGACATCGCCGCACGCGGTATCGATGTCGACGATGTCTCCCATGTCGTGAACTACGAGCTGCCGAACATCCCGGAAAGCTATGTTCACCGGATCGGCCGTACGGCCCGTGCCGGCAAGACCGGTATTGCGGTCTCGCTGTGCGATCCGTCCGAATATGAATATCTGTGCGACATCGAAAAACTCACCGGTGTCGAGATCGAACGGGCGATTGTCGGCGAGGAAGCCGATTTCTTCGCTGAAGCCCGCAATACCAAGCCGGTGAAGAAGAAGCGCTCGCGCAACCGCAACAATCCGGGCCAGGGGCAAGGTCAGGGTCAGCGGGCCCAGGGCCACAATGCCCGGGATCAGAAACCCCGCGGTCAGAAACCTCGCGGTCCCAAACCCAGCGGACAACGCGGCGAGGGACAGCCGGGTGAAGGCCAGAAGGCTGATGACAAACCGTTCCGCGGTGATCGTGCGGCGCGCAGCGAGCGTCCCGGCCAGGCCTCGCGCGGTGAGCGCAAGCCGGGCCGGCCGCAGGAGCGTTCCGGCGAGCGTCAGCAGGCGCGCGGCGAGGCCGGCGGCAAGCCGCGGCGCCCGCGCAAGCGCCGCACCGGCAATGCGTCGCAAGCATCGGGTGGAGCCCACGTCCCGGCGTGATCAGGGTGTGCCTCGTTTCCAACTGACGAGGACGCATCATGTCACTTCTGACGAACAAGACTGCCATTATCACAGGTGCCAGCGCAGGGATCGGCCGTTCGGCCGCCCTGCGCTTTGCGCATGAGGGCGCCCGCCTGGTGATCAACGCCCGCGGGCCGGAGGCGCTGGATCGCGTCGCCGGCGAAATCCGTGACGCCGGTGGCGAGGTGCTGGCAATTGCCGGCGACGCGGCTGACCCGGTCCTTGCCGAACGCCTGGTCGAGACGGCCATGCAGCATTTCGGCGGGCTGGATATCGCCTTCAACAATGCCGGTGGGCTGGGTGATCTCGCACCGATCGAACAGCAGACCGCGCAGAACTGGCACGCCACCCTGGACGCCAATCTGACGAGCGCTTTCCATGCGGCCCGTTTCCAGCTGCCCGCGCTTTATGCCCGCGGCGGCGGTTCGCTGATTTTCACCGGCTCCTTTGTCGGCCACACGGCCGGCATGCCGGGCATGAGCGTCTATTCCGCCGGCAAGGCCGGTCTGATCGGACTGGTACAGGCGCTGGCCGCCGAGGCGGGGCCGCGCGGCGTGCGCGTCAATGCGCTGCTGCCGGGTGGCACCGACACCGCGATGGCGGCCCAGTTTGCCACGACCGACGAGATCCGGGCCTATGTCGAGGGTATTCACGCGCTCGGACGCATCGCCGATCCCGACGAGATCGCCGGCGCAGCGCTATACCTGGCCAGCGATCTGTCGAGCTTTGTGACCGGCACCGCCCATCTCGCCGATGGCGGCGTTTCGATCACGAAATAATGCCGCCACAGTGCGGGTGCCGGCCTGGAGCAGGATCGTTTTCTGCGGAATCGCCCCTGCTCCGGAATCCTGAGTAGTCGCGTGATCGAACCGGTGAACCGGTTCCCACTTCACCTGATCACGCTCGACTTGAGCGGTCGCGTGATCGAACCGGTGAACCGGTTCCCACTTCACCTGATCACGCTCTAGCGGGAACGCGGGTAGTTGCGGCTGCCCGAACCGGCGATCTGCATTTCAAGATGGCCGACATTTCCGGTCTCGTCCGGCGTGAAGACGAAGCGATAGCTGTTATTGCCTGGGATGGCGAAGCGGTGGTTCCCGACGGGCAGCAATTCTGTCGGCGAGCCGCCTTCACGCGTATAGACGAGCGTGCCGTCAACGGTGTCGAAGTGGCGATTGCCATAGGTGCCCGCATAGCGGCGCAGCTGGCGCGCCGGGATGACGACGGGCTCGCGCTGAGCGGCCAGCAGTTCGCGCGCCCATTCCACGTCCTGACGCCCCGCACTGTCAGCCTCATGAGAGGCCAGCAGCGTGTCGTAGAGGCGGTCGAGCGCCGCCTCCAGCGCGTCGCCGGCTGGAACGGCGACATCCGGGGTGACGCCGGTGCCTTCCCAGTTGGTTCCCGTGATCGGATTGCGCGCCGAGCCGGTGGAGATGAAAACCGCATAGCCTTCAGGCGTGAAGAAGGTCGAGCCCGGATTGCCGGCGCCATGTGTGGTCTCGCCGATAATCGTGGCGCGCTCCATCGCCTTCAGATGGTAGGGAAAGGCCTCGCCGGCCGATCCGGTATTGCCCGAGGTCAGCACGATCAGGGGCACGTCGGGGCGGTTGCCGGCCGGATGCACCGGCAGCGACCACAGCTGGTCCGGATAGGGCAGGTCGCGCGCGACAAAGGTATTGATCACCACCGGTTCCTCGGGGTCGAGGAAGTGGCTGATCAGGTATTGCACCATCGACGGGGCACCGCCGACATTCTGGCGCAGGTCGAAGATCACGGCATCCGTATTGGCGATGAAGTCGAGCGCGGCGCGGGCCGTGCTTTCCGCCGGCTGGATCGGTGCAAACTGGCGCAGATCGATATAGCCGATATTGCCCGGCAGGATGTCGATATCGGCAAAGCCGAAATTCTCGCGTCTCAGGCCGGCCCAGGGATCGGCAGGTTGTTCGGGCGCTTCACCGGCTTCGGCGGCTGCACGGCGCGCGATGATCTCCGCCGCCCGTTCCGGGCCGATATAGCGGACGGAGAAATGCCGGTCCTCGGCGTGCAGCCGGTTCGTCAGCGCAGAGGCAAGGGCGTCGGGGGACGGGGCTTCGCCAAAGGCGCCAGCAGCGGCTTCGCTGCGCAGGGCGTCGGCGATCTCGCGGGCGCGGGCCTCGTCATAATAGTTCGCTTCGATAACATCCGCGAGCGCGCCGATCGCGTCATCGTCACGCGCCTCGGCCAGCCCGTTTGCGAGGCTGGCCAGCATCAGAGCCGTGCCGGCAAGTGCAAGTTTTTTCATGAAATCCCTCCCTGTCTGTCGCGGCCCAATAGGGGTGCGCAAGCATTCCGGGACAACTTAATTCGGGGTCACGCGCGGGTAAGCCCGATGTCACGCCGGGTGACTTTGAGATGAACCATCGCCTCAGACTGCGCTCAGCCTCGGCTTGCTAGACCGGTGTGCATGAAAGGCCGCCGCATGGAGCCGGCCCCCGACAGGGAGACAGGATGATGACCTTCTCGAAGATGATGCTCGCCGGGGCCGCTCTGGCCTCGATCGCGTTTGCCGCCGGCGAGGCCGATGCCCAGTCGCGCTCGCGCGTAAGCGTGGAACAGTCCGGCTATGGCAATATGGTGGAGGGCCGCTTCGACGGCTGGCGCAACCGGGCCCGGATCGCCCAGCGCGGCGACCAGAACGCGGCCGCAGCCCGCCAGGATGGCTATCGCAACCGGCTCGACATTCGCCAGCAGGGTTATGACAACTGGCAGGATGTGCTGCAGGCCGGTCTCGCCAATCGTGCGCTGACCCGCCAGTTCGGCGACAATCTGACCGGCTCGGTCTATCAGTCCGGCAATGGCAATCTCGTCGGCGTCGCACAGGTGGGCGAAGGCCACACGGCCAACACCGTGCAGGAGGGCAATGGCAATATCCTCGGCGTGCTGCAGATCGGCAGCGGCCAGCACACGACCTACCATCAGATCGGTGACGGCAATGCCGACATCGTCGTGCAGTTCGGCTGGGACTGACCGGGATCAGCGCCCGGTGGGCTCGCCCGGCTTGTTGAGGGTGAGCCCCATCCGGGTGGCGTGCCAGGATGCTTCGGCACGCGAGGAGATGCCCAGCTTGCGATAGATCGACTTGATGTGGCTGGCCACCGTGCTCTCGGCGAGGTCGAGACTGGCCGCCACGTCGACATTGCGATGACCGCGTCCGATCAGTCCGAGGACTTCCTTTTCGCGCGCCGTCAGCTCTTCCTCCGGATCGGCCGCCGGGCCGGTATAGCGGAAATGCTCCATGATCCGCCGGGCGATCGAGGGCGACAGGGCCGGCGTCCCGTCGGCCAGGCGTTTCAGCTGGGCGGTGAGCAGATCGGCCGGGTTTTCCTTGAGCAGATAGCCCTCGGCGCCGGCCGACAGCGCGGCAACGATATGCGCGTCATCGCCCATTACGGTCGTGACGATGGGGACGGCGTCGGGGCAGACCAGTTTCAGGCTGCGCAGGACTTCCAGTCCCGAACCGTCCGGCAGTCCCAGATCGATCAGGGCGAGGTCGAAGTCGGCACTGGCTGCGGCTGCGGCCAGACCTCCGCGCATGCTGGCCGCCTCGTCGATGGAGCAGCCGGGAAAGGCGTTCTCGGCAATCTCGCACAGCCAGCGGCGGGTCTGGGCGACATCCTCGACGATCAGGATACGTTTCATGCCGGCACTCCGGGCTGTTTCAGCGGAAAGCGGATCTCGATCCGTGTTCCGCCGGGCGAGCTGTCGCATGTCATTTGTCCTCCCAGTGTCTCGCTCCGGCTTTCAATGTTGGAGAGACCGTTGCCGGCGCTGACACGCTTGCGGTCAAAGCCGTGACCATTGTCGGCGATGACAAGGCGGGCCCTGCCGGCTTCGCGGCCCAGCTGGACCGACAGGCGCGAGGCACCGGAATGGCGGATCGTGTTGCTGACGGCCTCGCGGATGATCGAGCGCAGGGCGTGGGTGGCCGGGGTCGACAGGTCGGGCGTTTCACCGATGTCGTTTTCCCAGACCAGTTCGATCCCGACAGCGCCGAGGCGTTCGGCTGTTTCAACACGCAGATCTGCGAGTGTTTCGTCGAGATCGAGCCCCGGGGTCGCGGCATTGTTGATGATGTCACGCAGGTCGGTCAGCGTTTCACGGATCATCAGATCCTTGCGGTCATGATCGCTGGAGTGCAGCGCGCCGAGCAGCTGGGCGCCGATATTGTCGTGCATGTCGCGGGCGATCCGGCTGCGTTCCTCCGCCACGCCGCGATCATAGGACCGCCGGCTTTCTTCGGCATGAGCCATCAGTTCGATCAGCTGGCGTGCAGTGGCGAGATGTGCGGGCGAGAACAGGGCGCGGCCACGCCAGGGATGACGCAGGATGAGGGCGGGATGTCCCGGCGTTGACGGCAGCCGCATTTCGACGCCGTCCTCGCGGATCTCGGGCTGGTCGACCGCACTGTCGGCCTCGGCGATCTCCAGCGGTGCAAACAGCCGGTCGAGCAGGCTGCGCCAGCGATGATGCCGGCTGCGCCCCGATGCACCGAAGGCGGTGTCGACAACGGCGAGGAAGAGCTCGTCCTGCTTCAGGCCGGGCCGGGGCAGGATGCGGCGGCCGATCACATCGCGCAACGGCAGATAGGCCAGCGCTGTGGCCAGCAGCGACACGCCGAAGGCCGGTCCGGGGTCGATCGCGATCAGCGAGACCAGAACGGCGTCGATGGCGACCAGCACAATGGCACCGGCCGCGTAGAACAGGATGCGATAGGCCCAGTCGCCCAGCTCGAACAGGCGGAAGCGCTGCAGCCCCGCAGCGACGCCGATATAGATCAGCAGAAAGAAGGCGAAGGAATAGCGTGAATCCAGGGGCGCCGGGATCCCGAGCACGCCGGGGATTGCAGTCATCGTGATGAAACCGCCGGCGCCGAACAGCACGGCGAGACCGAACCAGATTGCCACCGCCCGTGCCTTGGGATCGCGGCCGGTCACGGCGATCTGGGCCGCGACGGCGAGGCAGATCGTCAGCATCTCTGCAGTGGTCAGCAGGTGGATGTTGTAGATGGGTTCGTCTCGGCCCTGCAGGGCGCCGGCCAGGCCGATTACGGTCCACAGACCGAAGAAAGCTGCACCGCCGATGGCGAGCACGCGCCGGTAGGGCAGGCGGCCGGGATAGCAGATAAAGAGCGCGGTCATGGCGATGCCGAACAGGGAGGCGCCGACACCGTTCAGCCCCACCAGCGCCAGGAAAACCGTGTCGGGTACAGGGGCCGTCGACTCGCGCAACGGCGCCGGTGCATAGGTAAAGCACATGGTCGCGATGCCGCTGAGCACGAAGAGCCGCGTTGCCGTGTCAGCCGGCTTCAGCGCCCAGACCCAGCCCGATATCGCGAGGGACCCGAAGCCGATCACGATCTGGATCCAGAACACATGGGAAAGACCGGTCACCGGCCGGAGCGGATCGCCGGGGATCGCCGGCCGCAAGGCCGCCCAGATTACAACCAGGCTCGCCGCGAGCCCGGCCACAAGCAATGCGGCCAGTCGCGTATTCGGTGTCAGGCGAGTGCGGCTCGTAGGCATGCGTTTAACATCTTCCCCCGGCTTCCTCCGGCGTGTTGGTCCACGCTTATAGCGGCAGGCCGCCCCCGGGCCGCTCCCCCGATCAGGGGATGGCCGCTGTCGATTACACTTCGATAACCTCGTGAAATCCACCGGCAAACGCTCTGCCAGGTCTGGCGGCGGGGCACAGGAGGGGACATGAAACGCTTTTTTCAACTCATCGCGACGTTGGGTGTTGCTGCGAGTCTGAGCGCTTGCGCCTCGCTCGTCACCGGCGGTCCGCTGGTGCGTCCGGGCGAGCCGACCGGCGTGCTGGAGATCGTCAACGGGTCGAGCCGGACCTTTACCGCAATCCTCATCTCCAACTGTTCGGCCGCGAGCTACGGGCTCAACCGCCTGCCGTCGGGCGTGACGGTGCCGCCGGGGCGTTCCTACCGCTTCACCGTTTCGGCCGGTTGCTGGGATGTGGATGCGGGGCTCGCCTACAATGAAGCCCGGTTCCGCACGCAGGTGCCGGCCGGCCGGCTGGTCCGCCACACCGTTGTCGACGGGCGCTAGTCGACGACAATCAGGTTCCGGCGTCCAGACTTGCTGTCAAAGCCGCCAGTTCCGGCGCGATGTCGCTGACCCGCACCTCGCGCTCGAGAACGCCGGAGAGAGCAGGCGGCAGATCGACTGTCCGGCCGATGACCGGTTCGACGATATCGGCGAATTTTCCGGGGTGGGCGGTTGCGGCGACAATCCAGGGCCGGGCCTTGCGTTCGGCTTCGGGCAGGCGTGCGTGGGCTTCCAGACCGGTCGCC
>PANX01000112.1 GCA_002707795.1 Maricaulis sp. | reverse complement strand
CTTCGGAGCCATAACCATCAAAACCATCAACCTCAACACACCGAAAATGTGTTAGCCATGTCCCCGAACAGGTGTCAGCCATGTCCCCGGGCTGAACAATAAATCCGGGGAAAGCGGGTGAGTGTGTGAGGAAGAGCGCGCCCGGCGCGCAGCCAGCCATAAATCCCTTGCCGGCAGGGGGCCGTATTGAATTCCCGCGGTCAAGGGTGAGAACCGCGAAGCGGCGGCTCCGCCGCCCTTGACCGCGGGAATTCAATACGGCTGGGTCTCGGCATGGGGTTTATGGGGAGGTGTCCCGGTTTTCGGGTACTTCTGCAATCAAGGTGAATTTGCCTCAGCTGCCATTTTTGCGGTACGGAAATTAAGAGCTTCCTCACGGACAATAGAAGAATAAGATTGACCCTTCAATCGATCTCGACTGATCTCGCTTGGATCACCGAATACAGAAAATAATTCTTGCAGCTTTAACGTTGTGGAGTCCCCCGCCTTCATAAATGAAATTATCTGCTCGCAGGATTTATCTATTTTTCTAGAGCTATTTTTCGGTACATCTTCACCAACAACGAAGTATTTTATCGCCATTAGCATATGCCATTTCATTTTTGACAACCCACGGTCAAGCTTTTGATTACTCATCAACATCCGCAGTCTATAATATACAAAACAAGCCGTATAATATATTTCCTCTCTATTCGAACTATCAAACACCATACCTTGAAGGTCGCTAGTAAGCTTGTTTGGATAACGAGTGGCCAAATCTGGCCTGTCAAAGAACATCGCCCCAACACAACGAGCGACATCTCTTATAGAAAATATGCGTACATTAGACACATCATCTTGTGTAAACTGATGCTTTCTCCTTTCAAAATACAAACCGTGCTCTTCCTCACGGGCCCTAGCATCAAAATATTGACCCAAAGATTTGATAAAAGCCAATGTCGCGAGAAATTGGTCATCAGAAACCTTTGTCTGACGATTAGTCGACCTCACTATTTCCTCAACGACTGATGGGTCAGATGTTTCAATAATTTTGGCCATCAACGTGGCAGAGTCTGTTATATGTTCCAAATTTTCGAACAATACATTTGATGTTTGACAACCATTCACGATTTGAAAATCGGACATATATATATCATTTCCCTGCACCCTAACATCAGGAGAAATAATAGTTACCCCATTGTTCAATATACCAAATATTTCTTGCTTTTCACTATTCTTTGCACTCTCAGCAATTTCGCTATTTATTTCCGTGTCGCCCCCGATGTAATCTCTGACGTTTTCCTCAAATATAGTACGACGCAAATTTCCTGTTTCGTCAGAAAGCACGAACTTGATATAGTCTTTAGCTCGAACAGTGGCGACGTAGCTTTCCTCCACTCCCTTGGCGGACGGAAATGCGGCACTCCCAAACACCGGCAATTTTGCCTCCACAGAACCATCTGCAGACTGCCAGAGCCTCACAACCTCATCGCGCCCCACCGCGCGCGACCGCACTTGGCCGAAATAGCCTGTATCGTCCATGCGACGACCAATCGAACCTATAGCGCCCAAAATCTCCCTATCTTCAGTTGCTGGCGCAGTAGTTACGAAGTAAGCCTCTAAATTCGGCTTTCCACCCCTTATCCTTCCTACATTCGCGATGATGGCGTCGAACATCTCCTTTCTCTCCGAAAGATAGTCACTTTGAGGATAAAGATGATTTTCATCAAAAAAATCGCTCATTGCAGACTCAAATTTGTTTATTTCTCCTTTATTCCAATATTCAGATGTCTTCGCTTGCACCAAAATTATAATGACATCTCGGTCACGCTTACCTTTTGAAATAGCTTCTTCCAGCTCATCTCTTGTCGAGACGATCCTATCGTCTACCAGCACAACAATAGAGTCTATTCCCGGATCATCCCCTTCGTACACCAGGCCATCTAAATCGACTTCATCACTCGTATGCTGTCTAAGTAAAACAAACGAGCTAAACGCCTCGAATAACTTATCTTCCTTTAAGGAATTCGGATTCTGTTCGCTAAAATCCTTCATGTGCTGTTTGACTACGCGATGCAATGCAGCCTCCCGCCAAATTTCGAAGCCAACCGTTCGCAAAACAAGATAAAGTTGCATTGACATCCGAGCAAGCGGAAGTCGCCAACGGTGCCTATAGCTAATGTCAGGCGCGCTCGCTACGTTTCGCGCCTCAATCAATCGGCTCCCGAACACTCCCATCCTCCGACAGATAAATCTCCCCGCCCAGCGCCTTGAACTCCTCGGCCTTCTCCGCCATCCCGGCTTCGGCATCCACCGCATTCGGCGCCCGCGCAGACCCGAACGTGTCCCTGATCTCCCGCGTAATCTCCATCGAGCAGAATTTCGGGCCGCACATGGAGCAGAAATGGGCCACCTTGTGCGCCTCTTTGGGCAGCGTCTGGTCGTGGAAGTCGCGCGCCGTTTCCGGGTCGAGGGCGAGGTTGAACTGGTCTTCCCAGCGGAATTCGAACCTTGCGCGTGACAGGGCGTCGTCGCGGATCTTGGCGGCGGGGTGGCCCTTGGCGAGGTCGCCGGCATGGGCGGCGATCTTGTAGGTGACCACCCCCACTTTCACGTCATCGCGGTCGGGCAGGCCCAGATGCTCTTTCGGCGTGACATAGCAGAGCATGGCACAGCCGAACCAGCCGATCATCGCGGCGCCGATGCCTGAGGTGATGTGGTCATAGCCCGGGGCGATATCGGTGGTGAGCGGGCCGAGCGTGTAGAAGGGCGCCTCGTGGCACTCCTTCAGCTGTTTATCCATGTTTTCCTTGATCTTGTGCATGGCGACATGGCCCGGCCCCTCGATCATCACCTGGCAGCCCTTGGCCCAGGCGATCTTGGTCAGCTCGCCCAGCGTCTCCAGCTCGGCGAACTGGGCGCGGTCATTGGCATCCGCGATGGAGCCGGGACGCAGCCCGTCGCCCAGGGAGAAGGAGACGTCGTAGGCGCGCATGATGTCGCAGATCTCCTCGAAATGCGTGTAGAGGAAGCTCTCCTTGTGGTGCGCCAGGCACCATTTCGCCATGATCGAGCCGCCGCGCGAGACAATGCCCGTGACGCGGTCGGCGGTGAGCGGCACATAGGCCAGGCGCACGCCGGCATGGATGGTGAAATAGTCCACCCCCTGCTCGGCCTGCTCGATCAGCGTGTCGCGGAACACCTCCCAGGTGAGGTCCTCGGCGATGCCGTTCACCTTCTCCAGCGCCTGGTAGATCGGCACGGTGCCGATCGGGACGGGCGAATTGCGCAGGATCCATTCGCGCGTGTTGTGGATATTCTTGCCGGTGGAGAGGTCCATCACCGTGTCGGCGCCCCAGCGGATCGCCCAGACCATTTTCTCCACCTCTTCCTCGACGCTGGAGGCGACGGCGGAATTGCCGATATTGGCGTTGATCTTGGTGAGGAAATTGCGGCCGATGATCATCGGCTCGAGTTCCGGGTGGTTGATGTTGGCCGGGATGATGGCGCGGCCGCGGGCGATCTCGTCGCGCACGAATTCCGGGGTGACGTGTTCGGGGATGGAGGCGCCGAAGCTCTCGCCATCGGCGATGCGCGCGGCAGCACCCTCCACCGCGGCCTTGCGGCCCAGATTTTCCCGCTCGGCGACATAGACCATTTCCGGCGTGATGATGCCGGCCTTGGCGAATTCATACTGGGTGAGCGGCGCGCGTTTCGTGCTGTCCCAGCTGGTGTCCTCGCCCATCGAGCAGGGCGAGGAGGCGCTGTCCACCGGCGCGGCCTCGGTGCGCGCACGCAGCGGCTTGTTGCGCACGGGGAATTCGCGGGCGAGGTATTTGCCGCTCGCCCCGCCATTGTCGAGCGGGGAGAGCGGACGGCCTTCGTAGGCCTCGACCTGGCGGTCGGTATACCAGTCGAGCCGGTGGCGCGGCAGGCCGTGCTCGACATCCAGCTTGTGATCGGGATCGCTGTACGGCCCTGACGTGTCATAGACGCGCACCGGCGGCTCGTTGGCCGTGGGATGCAGGTCGATCTCGCGATGCGGCACTTTCAGCGCCGGCGCCGTCGCCGGCGACGTATAGACCCGGCGCGACCCCGGCAGCGGCCCGGTGGTGACCTTGGGAGTCTCGAATTGCGATTGGGAGGTGGGCTTGTTCATGGGTTCGGTCTCTTACGGGTTTGACGGTGAAGGCACGGCGCACTTGCGCGCGCGGGCCCGGACGGAGGCGGCCGGATCGTCCAGCGCTGCGCGGTGCGCAGCATCGGCCTCGGCGAGAAGATCAGGATGGCGGGCGGCCAGGCGGCACAGCGCGCTGACCGACCAGGCCCGCAGGAAGGGCCGGTCATGATCGAGATGCTGCCGCGCCAGATCTGCAAAAGGCGCAACCGCGTCCGGCGGCACGGGCTGGTATTCCAGCAGCTGCAGCACGTGCAGCACGCCCGACCAGTCCTGCAATCCGCCAAGCCGGGTGCCCAGCGCGGCAAGCCGGGCCTCGGTGAGCCGGCCGCCCTGGCGCGCATGATCGAGCAACAGCCAGCTGGCGCCGCTCTGCACCATCGGCGCGTCGTCGCCGCACAGGGCGATCAGGCTGTCGAGATAATCCGGCGCGTCAGACCATTGCACAGCCGCTTCCGACAACAGGCTGACAGCCTTGCCATCGAAGCAGTCCAGCGCGCCGCGCAAGGCGGCCTGAGTGTGGGCGGTCGTCACGTCTCTTGCTCCATCCCGACGCCGGCATGACCCGGATCCGGTCCTAAGGGTGAAGTCTCAGCCCTTGTCCCCGACCCGATCGGGGACCCCGATCAGGATGCGGCGCAAGGACACCCCTTGGAACTGTTGACGGCGAGGATGGAGAAGCGCGGCCGATTTGGCAACCGGGTCAGGCCTTGGCGACCTGCTCGCGGATCAGGCGTTCGACGCCGCGCGGGTCGGCGATGCCGAAGAAGCCGAAATCGGTGAGATGGCCGGCCTGCTCTTCCGGATCGCCGCTGCCGCGCGGCAGGGCGCCGCGGAAGATGATGTCGCCGCGGCGGGTGCCGCGCCGGAACAGCGAGCCCAGATCGCCGGCGCCGAAACTGCGCGACCGGCCGCCGCCGGTGAGCACGATCGCCCGCCTGTCGGTGAGCGCATAGAGCGTGCCGCGCACGGCGAAGGCCTTGATCAGCGAGGAGACGAACAGCCAGACGCCGAACAGGAAGAAGAGCGGGCCGATCACCATCGCCACGCGGAAGAAGAGCTGGCTGTCCTCATTCCCGGCGGAGAACAGCCAGGCAATGCCGGTCCACAGGATGGAGAAGGCGGTCCAGGGAATGGCGAAGAGCGCCGTCTTGCCGCCACGCAGCCAGGCGAGCCGGACGATATTCGGCCGCCCCGTCCACAACAGTTTCTCGCCCGCTGCCAGTTCCGGCCGTACGGCCGCCTCGATCGCTGGATTCATCCCGGTCTCCCTTGTCCCGCCGCCGGGTCTCGATACCCGGTTCGGCCCGTTCCGCTATTACCCGGGCGCCGGGGGCCGTCACTCCCCTGTTCAGGGCATTCAGCCGGCATTCAGGAATGCGGAGCGAGGGTCCGATATCCGCGCATGAGGCGTGGGGAGGACGCACCGATGATCCTGGCCATGACACTCGCCGCCAGCCTGGCGCAATCCTGGATGCGCCCGCCGGTGGAAAATCCGGCCGGGCCGGACATCTCCGGCCGCTATGCCGAACTGCAGGCCAGCGGCGTGTCGGGCTGCAATACGGCCGGCGTGCCGCGCACGCTGGACATCCATATCCTTGCCGAGCCGCCCCATTATCGCTCCGCCAATATCGGCGAGATGGCCTATGATCTGGGCGAAGGCGACGCGCCGGGCGGCAGTTTCACCGTCGCCGGACAGCCGGACCGCAAAGCGCTGGCCGACGGATCCTGGCGCGTGAGCATTGGCGGCGGCTGGGTTCACACGGCCGGGCGCTATGTCGACGGGATAACCGACGGGCAATTGCGCGGCCGGGTCGAGGTGGAACTGGACCGGCTGGCCGACGGCACGCTGCGCCTGGTCTCGATCACCCGGGCCGAACGCCAGAATGATGAGGGCGTCCCCGTCGTCACGGATGGCCGCCTGCCCGACGGCACCGAACTGCGCCCCTTTTCACGCTGCGGGGACGCGTCGCGCTAGCGCTGGCGGAGGGACGCCGTCAGACGCCGCCCGCCACGCGCAGCGAGGCGGGTGCAGACTGCACGATTACCGCGACGATCACCGCCGCCAGCAGGGCGACGGGCAGAAGAAGTTTCAGCAGGGCTTTCATCGCCAGCCAGACTAGCCGCCAGGCCGGTGCGGCACCCTCCCCTGAAGAGGGGACGCTAGTCGGTGGCGCCGTCCGCGGACGCGCCATCCGGTGCGACAATGCGTGCACAGGACAAACCCGTACTTCGCCACGTGGAAGTTTCATATTGACTATATCTTGTATTGCAAGATATAGAGCAAAGCATGAACAAGAAAGCCGACCCGCGCCGCGAGGCGAACCGGCGGGCGCAATGGAACAAGGGTCTCGCCGAAATGGCGCTGCTCTGCCTGTTGCGGCCCGCCCCGCTCTACGGACTGGAAATCCTCGACCGTCTCAATGGAGAGGCCGGTCTGGGCGTCGCGGAAGGCTCGATCTACCCGCTGCTGCACCGGCTCCAGGGTGCCGGCCCTGTGGCCGCGCAATGGCGGGCCGAGACCGAGAACGGCCGGCCGCGCAAATACTATGCGATCACGCCGGCCGGCCGGGCCACTGCCACGGCGATGGTCGCGGAATGGCAACAGACCCGGGCGCGGCTCGACGCGCTCATCGAGGAGACCGGCGATGACAAACAGCGCCGATAACAGCACCGCCGCCACGGTCTGGCTGCGCGAAGTCCGGCACGGGCTGGCCAGCCTGCCCGGCAGCGTACGCGACGACATTCTGGCCGAACTGGACAGCCATATCGCCGAACGCGTCGAAGCCGGCACCGCGCCACAGGACGTCGTTGCCGCCCTCGGCCCCGCCGATGCATACGCCCGCGCCATGTATGACGCCCACCGGCTGGAAACCGCCATCACCACGCGCCGCTATGGCGACATGCTGGACGCGCTGATCCGCACGGCAGCCGGTCACGGCCTGGCTGTCCTGGCAGGCGCGGCGATCCTGGTTCTCTGGGCCGCGGCCTGTCTGGTCGCCAGCGTTGCCGCCTTCAAGATCGCCGATCCCCTGCATGCCGGTCTGTGGCGATCGGAGACGGAGTTCTTCATCGGCCTGATCGACGACCCGTCGACGGCCGACGAGTTGCTGGGCGTGTGGATCTTCCCCCTCACGCTTTTCGCGCTGGCCCTGGCCTTCCTGGCCACGCGGGCGCTGGCGATCTGGACGCTCAGGCGGATCGCCCGCCGCGGCTGAGCCCCAACCCCCTGCCTGCTTTTTTTTAAAGGAGTGCTTGTCATGACGATGAGCAAACGCACCATCCTTGTCTTCATTCTGAGCCTCTTCCTGGCCAGCTGGTCGATCCAGGCCGCCGCCATCGCCGTGGTGGGCGATCTGGAATCCGGGGCAGCCGCACCCTGGCTGATCGTCACCATGTTCATGCCCGGCCTGTGGGCGCTGGGCTATCTGGCCCTGTTCAACCGGGCCGCCTTCCGGCGCATCCGCTTCTGGCCGGGCAATCCGGTCTGGCTGGTCCTGGCGGGCCTGCTTCCGGCCGCCCTCGCCCTGGTCACGCTGGGCCTGGTGCGCATGCTGGGCTGGGGCGAGGGCACATTCTTCGCCTTCGACGGCAGCGGCGTGGATGTGCTGCGCGGCCCCTGGCAATTGGGGCCGGGTGAACAGGGCTGGCTGTATTTTTCCGCCAATGTCGCGCTCACCGCGCTGCTCTTCGCCGCCATGAACGGCGTGGTCGCCGTGGGCGAGGAATTCGGCTGGCGCGGCGTGCTGCAGGATCATGTCATCGATCGTTTCGGCCTGCATGCCGGCATCGTCCTGCTGGGGCTGGTCTGGGCCTTCTGGCACCTGCCGTCCATCCTCGCCGGCTATAATTACCCGGAAACGCCGGTTCTGGGCGGGTTCGCGCTGTTTCCCGCGACTCTGGTCGCGAACTCCTACGTGCTGGCCTGGCTGACGCTCCGGGCCCGCAGCTTCTGGCCTGCCGTCCTGTTCCACGGATCGGTGAACGGAATTTTCGCCGGCGTGACCGAAGACATCGCCCCGGCGGCCGGGGTCGTGCAATTGCAGATCGATCTCCTGATCCTGGCGCTCCAGATTGTCCTCGGTCTTGCCGCCGCCCTCACCCTGCCGCGGCGGACGGGACAGGCGGCGGCCGTCGCGGCGGACCGTTCCGTGTCGCCCCGCTAGCCATGAAGCGCCCGGCTGTCGGCCGGGGCTTCGGTCCGGTTGTCGAGGCCGTAATCGCGGATGACCTGTGCCACGCGCAGCCGGTAGGCGGCGATCACGCCCTCGCGTCCGGCCGCCTGCGCCTTGCGATGGCTCGCCCGGTTGCGCCAGTCGCGCACGGCTGCCTCGTCGCGCCAGGCGGACAGGGAGAGATAGCGGCCCGGCACGGCCAGGCTTTCGAAACGCTCGATCGAGATGAAGCCGTCGACCGATTCCAGCTCGGGTTTCAGCGCCGCGGCCAGATCGAAATAGGCCTCCCGGCCCCCCTCCGCCGGGTCGAGTTCGAACAGGACCAGGATCATGCTTCCACCCGGCGCAGAAAGCTGCGCGCCTCGCCCAGGATCAGCCGTTCCGCTTCGGCAAATTCGAAATTGGCCCGGCCATCCTCATCGCTGCGCAGCCGCGCACGATAGGCCTCGTAGTCCGCCAGGCTGTCGAACTCGACCAGGCCCAGCGCAATGTCATTCGTGCCCTCGTGCGGCATGAAATAGCCCAGCAGCCGGCCGCCGCAGGCCGGGATGACGCGCAGCCATTCGCGGGCATAGGTCTCGAACGCCTCCCGCTTGAACGGATCGATCCGATAGCGGATGCAGCATAGCAGGCTCATAGCCCCACTCCTTCGTGTTTGTGCAAAGCGAGACTAGGGCCGGCGCACCGGCAATGCTTCGCCCGGGAACGAAGTATGGAACCGCCGCAATCATGCTAGCGTCGCCGCCATGAGCCACGGACCGGACATTGCCCGCATCGGCGCCCTGATCGGCGACCCCGCCCGGGCCGCCATGCTGACCGCGCTGATGAGCGGCAAGGCGCTGACAGCCAGCGAGCTGGCGCGTGTGGCCGGCGTCGGTGCGCCAACGGTCTCGGCCCATCTCGTCAAACTCGCCGAAGGCGGGCTGATCGCGGCCGAGAAACAGGGCCGTCACCGCTATGTACGGTTGGCCGGCGCCGAGGTCGCCGAGGCGCTGGAAGCCTTGCTGGGGCTGGCCCAGTCACGCGGCCACCTGCCCTTCCGCCCCGGCCCCGACGACCAGGCCATGCGCCGGGCGCGCGTGTGTTACGACCATCTCGCCGGCGAGATGGGCATCGCGCTCTATCGCGCCCTGCATGCGGGCGGTGCCCTTGCGCTGGCCCCGGACGGGGTCGCACTGACCGATCGCGGGCACGGCCTGCTGGACGGGCTGGGCCTGGACATGCCGGCCCTCATGCGGGCACGCCGCCCCGCCTGCCGTACCTGTCTGGACTGGAGCGAACGCACCCATCACCTCGCCGGCGGGGCAGGCGCGGCCCTGCTGACCCGTTTCCAGGAGCTCGGCTGGCTCAGGCCGCGCCAGACCAGCCGCGCCCTGCGGGTCACGCTGGAGGGCGAACGCGAATTGCCCCGCCTGTTCGCGCGTCTCGGCGCGGGCGGTCAGGGTTCACCGGGGCCCTGACGCCGGGCTCGCCCCGCTTGCCGGGGAGCTGCCGGCGACGCCGGCTGAGGGGGCAACGCGCAGCGGTGCGGAGCGCGAAGCGCGCACCTTGGCGCGGAACCTGACTTTCCCCCATCGGCCTCGCTTCGCTCGGCCGCTTCCCCCGCGCGCGGGGAAAGCCGGGGATCGCGCGCCTTCGCCCTACTCCGCCGTCGCAGCCGCCTCCTCGACGGCCCGCATCACGCGCAGGATATTGCCGGACCACATCATCTCGATCTCGTCGGGCGTGTAGCCGCGGCGCAGGAGTTCCTCGGTCACGGCCGCGGTCTCGCTGGCATCTTCCCAGCCGCCGACACCGCCACCGCCATCGAAGTCCGACGCGATGCCGACATGCTCGATCCCGGCGACCTCGACGGCGTGGTCGATATGGTCGGCCAGCACGGAAATATCGACATCGCCATGTTCGGCCCGCAGCGCGGCCAGTCCTTCGCGATAGGCGGCGATGATTTCCGGCGTCGCCGCCTCGCGGCCTTCCGGCGTGTCCAGTCCCAGCTCGGCGGCCAGGGCACGCTGGCCGTCGATCACAGCCTGCGGCATCTCGCCGATATAGCGGCGGAAGGCGACCATGTGCGCCACACCGCCATTGTCGCGGATCGCGCGCAGCTGTTCGTCGTCCAGATTGCGGGCATTGTCGTAAACGGCGCGGGCGCCGGAATGCGAGGCCATGACCGGCGCGCGCGACAGCTCGATCGCGTCCAGCATGGTTTGTTTGCCGACATGCGAGACGTCGACAATGATGCCGTGATCGTTCAGTGAGGCGACCAGTTCGCGGCCCAGATCGCTCAAGCCCGGATCCTCTGCCGGCTCGCCGGCCCCGGTATCGGGATTGGAGGAGCCGCCGAACTGGTTATTGCCGAAATGGGTGATCGACATGTAGCGCACGCCGCGCTCGGCCCACATGGGCACGTCGTCGATGCCCGGCCCCAGCGGATAGGCGTTTTCCATGCCGATCAGGGCGACCAGGCGGCCCGACGCGGCGATCGCCTCCACCTCGCCGGCGGTGGTCGCCAGGGCGATACGGTCGGGATCATTGGCCAGCATGCGCGAGATGCCGCGATACTTCTCCTCGGCCGCCTCGCGCGCCGCGGCATAGCCCTCTTCAGTCAGATCGCCCTGGCCGACATAGACAATGAAGAAAGCCGCATCGAGCCCGCCCTCGACCATTTTCGGCAGATCGACCTGGGCATGGGTGTGCTCGCCCGGATCGAGCGCGTCAGTGCCATAGCCCGGCCCGATATCGACATGGGTGTCGAGCGTGAAGGTGCGGTCGTGTATCTGCGCCGCGGAAGAGACGGGATAATCGTCCTGCCCCATCGCCGTGTCCGTGGTGGCGCTGTCCTGGACGCTTTCCGGCGCCGCGGCAGGCGTATCAGCGGCCGGCGCTTCGGCTTGCTCCTCGCCGGCAGGCGCGCACGCCCCCAGGACCAGAGCCAGAACCAGCGCAGACACTCCGAAACGATCAACCCGCATGACATATCCCCTCTTCAAAGCATTGGCCGCGAAGTCTAGGGGCCTGCGAGGCGAAGGCAAGGCCAAGCCTTTGGCATTCCATCCCGTTTTGGGTCAGCGCGGTGACCTGTTTTGAGAGCCGGTTACCGGAAAGCCTCGAATACGCCGGGCTATCTTCATGTTTCGTTTACGGATTTGGCGAGTCCCGCCGGTCCGCACGCCGCTTGCACCGCGACCGGGGATAACCGGGAGTGGGATCATATGAGCAAGTTCGCTTTTTTGTTCCGCGACGGCCTTGGCCGTCTTGAAGACAAGTCCAATAATTTCACCGCGATGCGCATCGTTTTCGCGCTGATGGTGCTGTACGGACACGCCATCCTGATCCCGCTGGGCAAGCCCTATACCGGCACCTGGAGCCTGACCGTCGACTTCGTCGTGCAGTGTGCGCTGGACGGCTTCTTCATCCTGTCCGGCTACATGATCACGGCCAGTGCGATGAAGACGAAAGAGATCTCGCGCTATGCCACGGCGCGCATCTTCCGCATCTTCCCGGGCCTGATTGCCGCCGTGCTGATCGTGTTTGCGGTCTACCCCTTCTTCACCTCGCTCTCGCAGGCGGAATACTGGTCGAGCGCTGAAACCTGGGCCTTCCCGCTGAAGCTGATCGGCCAGGTCGATCCGCTGGCCGGCCTGCCGGGCACGTTCGAGAACTCGCCCGTCGGCCACAGCGCCAACGGTCCGCTCTGGACGATCCGCTACGAGCTGATGGCCTATCTCGGTGTCGGCATCCTAGCCCTGATCGGGCTGTATTCCGACCGGCGCCTGGTGGTGTTCTGGGCCGCCCTGACCTGCGTCTTCGGCGCCCTGGTCGCCACCTTCGGCTATAGCGGCATCGGCGAAGGCACGATCACCACGCTGGCGCGCTTCGGCCCGGCCTTCATGATCGGCGCCTTCTTCTTCGCCGCCCGCGACCTGGTACGCATCACCCCGGCCTTCATCGCCCTGGCGGGCGTCGCCGCGCTGGCCGCCCACGAGCTGGCGATCGGCTGGATGATGCTCGACATCTTCCTGGCCTCGGCCTTCCTGTGGCTCGGCCATGCGCATATCGGCGGCCGGATCGGCCATGCCGTGCGCAATGTGGAAGACGTCTCCTACGGCATCTACATCCTGCACTGGCCCATCGGCCTCGTCGCCTTCGCCCTGATGCCGGGCCTCAACACAACCCAGCTCGCCCTCATCATGGCCCCCGCCGCCATCCTCGCCGGCTGGGTCCTGCGCGAAACCGTCGAGAAGCCGGCGCTGGCCTGGAAGGACAGACTGCAGCCGCGGCGGGAAGTGCGCGCGGCGGCGGTTTAGGGACGTGGCTTGATCCCAAACGATTGTCATCCCGGCCGGATGGCCCGCGCAGGCGGGCAGCAGGGCCGGCAACTGTGTTTATGGTGCGTATGGCTTTTGGTCTCTGAGCATGGCGTTGAGGGTAACGAGGAGTTTTCGGGCGACGGCGATGAGGG
>PANX01000111.1 GCA_002707795.1 Maricaulis sp. | reverse complement strand
GATCGACCGAAGATCATCTCAAGCGATGAGCATCCCGTAGATCCCGTCACTTCGCCCGGCCGTCGCCGGGCTTGCAGCCGGGAAAAGCGGGGGGTGTTTGGATGCTTTGGGTGATGATTGCCGCTTCAGCACGCCCTCTCCCCGGTGGGGCCGGGTAGAGGGGGGAGGTCACGGCGATCGACCCTAGAGTGCGTTCAGCACCGCCTCTGCCCGGTCGCGATAGGCCTGGCGTTTTGCCTCGTCCATCCGGTCCCAGTTTTTATAGACCGGGCCGAGGCGCGGATTGCCGCGCAGGCGGTCGGCATTGCGGTCGAGGAAGTCCCAGTAGAGGGCATTGAACGGGCAGGATTTGGGTCCCGTCTTGTCCTTCACATCATAGCGGCAGCCGGCGCAATAATCCGACATGCGGTCGATATAGGCGCCGCTGGCGGCATAGGGTTTCGAGCCGAGAAGGCCGCCATCGGCGAATTGCGACATGCCGATCGTGTTGGGCGCCTCCACCCATTCGAAAGCGTCGATATAGACGGCCAGATACCATTCATGCAGGGCGTGCGGGTCGATGCCGGCGATCAGGGCGAATGTGCCGGTGACCATCAGGCGCTGGATGTGGTGCGCATAGGCCTCGCGCCGCGTCTGGCCGATGGCGGCGGCCAGGCAGGCCATGTCCGTCTCGCCGCTCCAGTAGAAGTCCGGCAGGGGGCGGGTGGCCTCAAGCGCATTGCGGCGGACATAGTCCGGCCCTTCGCGCCAGTAGATGCCGCGCACATATTCACGCCAGCCGATGATCTGGCGGATGAAGCCCTCGACGGCGTTGAGCGGGGCCTCGCCGGCTTGCCAGGCGGCTTCGGCGCGGCGGCACACGTCCAACGGATCGAGCAGGCCGGCATTGATGTAGGCCGACAGGACGGAGTGATAGAGGAAGGCCTCGCCTTTCAGCATGGCGTCCTGATAGTCGCCGAAATCCTTGAGGGCCGTGGCGATGAAATGGTCGAGCGCCTTTTCGGCATCGGCCCGGGTCACCGCGAAGCGGAAGGGCCGCAGATCGCCGAAACCGTCCGGGAAGCGCGCCTCGACCAGGTCCAGCACGTCGCGCGTGATCGCGTCGGGCTCGGCGCCGAAGGGCTGCGGCATGAACAGGTCGCCGCTGGCGGGCTTGCGGTTCTCGCTGTCGAAATTCCAGCGGCCGCCGGCCGGCTTGCCGCCCTCCATCAGAAGACCGGTGCGCTGGCGCATCTCGCGATAGAAATATTCCATGCGCAGCTGTTTGCGCCCGTCGGCCCAGCGGTTGAAATCATCGTGCGAGCAGATGAAGCGGTCGTCTTCCAGGATGATGACCGGCAGGCCGAAGCGCTCTTCCCAGCTTTCCATTTCCGCGCGCAGCCGCCATTCACCGGGTTCGGTCAGGATGAGGCGCTTGTAGTTGCCTGCCGCCAGCGCATCGGCGACGGCGCTCGCCAGCTCGGGGCAGGGCGGGGTCTCGTCGAAGGCGCGGTAGATGACGTGCCGCCCGGCCGCGCGCAGCTCGCCGGCGAAATGGCGCATGGCGGAGAAGATGAAGGCGATCTTCTTGCGGTGATGCCAGACGTATTCCGTCTCCGCCGTGACCTCGGCCATCAGGATGTCGGCATCGCCGGGCTGCAGCTGGCGCAGACCGGGCAGGCCGGGGCTCAGCTGGTCGCCCAGAACAAGGACAAGGTCTTTCATCGTCAATCCGATCCGCTTTCACCGGGGATACGTAGGAGACGGGGAGAAGGACCAGTTAAAGGGTGCGAAAGGTGCAGCCATGACGCAGACGGCGTTGATCATCGGTGCGACGGGCGGGGTCGGCCGCGCGCTGGCCGATGTGCTGGAGGCACGGGGCGCCCACGAGCGCGTGGTGCGGCTGTCGCGACAGCCGGATCCGGCGGTGGATGTGTGCGACGAGGCTTCGATTGCGCGAGCGGCGGCCTGGCTGGCGGCCGAAGGTGTTGCGTTGCGCCTGGTCATCGATGCCACCGGCTTCCTGCACGACGAGACATTCCGGCCCGAGCGGGGTCTGGCGGAGATCGATCCGGACCATATGGCCAAGGCCTTTGCGGTCAATGCGACGGGGCCGGCGCTCCTGATGAAGCACTTCCTGCCGCTGCTGCCGCGCGAGGGCCGCAGCGTGTTCGCCACCCTGTCCGCCCGGGTCGGCTCGATCGGCGATAACCGGCTGGGCGGCTGGCATGCCTATCGCGCCTCCAAGGCCGCGCTCAACCAGCTGGTGCGCGGTGCCGCCATCGAGCTGGGCCGCAAGCGTCGCGAGGCGATCTGCGTGGCACTCCATCCGGGCACGGTGGACACGCCGCTGTCCCGGCCCTTCGCCCGGTCCGGCCTCGCCGTGCGGTCACCGGATGTGGCGGCGAAGGAGATACTCGCCGTGATCGGCGCGCTGACACCGGCCGACAGCGGCGGCTTCTTCGATCACAAGGGGGAGCGGGTGGCGTATTGAGGGGGAGCGGCTCGCAGCGCCGCAGCGCTCAATCGCAAAGGAGAAATCGCGCGTGTCGCGGACAGCCCTCCTACGCCGAGGCTTCGGAGGGCACCTCTTCGCCCCGGGTGCGCGCTGCGGGTGGCTTGCCACCCGAAGCCCGCAGGGCGAAGGGTGGAGGCACCGCCCGGAATCGAACCGGGGTACAAGGATTTGCAGTCCTCTGCGTAGCCACTCCGCCACGGTGCCGCACTTGCGAGCCGGGAGCTATAACCGGAGTGCGCGGGCGGGGCAATGGACCAGTTCACAGCGATCTGCGTTGCGGCGGTTTGCCATGCGGATGCGGCGAATGGCCTCTCGCGCAGCAGGGCGGTTGCCGATCCCTCGCAGGGCAGGATATATCAGCGCACACATGACTGGCCGCAGGCCGATGGGACGGCAGTTCATCCAGGGAGATGCCCGTGAGCGAATTCGAACAGGCGCGCAAGCACATGGTGGACAGCCAGATCCGCCCGGCCGACGTTACCGACCGTCGCCTGATCGCGGCCTTCCTGGACACGCCGCGTCATCTCTTCGTGCCGCGCGCACGCCGGGCATCTGCCTATGCCGACGCCCAGGTGGCGACCAGCGAGAACCGCACGATGATGCGGCCGCGCGACCTGGCCAAACTGATCCACGCCGCCCAGATCCAGCCGACCGAGCTGGTGCTCGATATCGCCGGTGGCCGCGGCTATTCCACCGCGATCCTGGCGCGCATGGCCGAGACGGTCGTGGGTGTGGAGAATGACGAGGACGGCCTGTCCCGTTCTGCCGGCCTCCTGTCGGACATCGGTGCCGACAATGCCGTGGTGATCGAAGGCGATCCCAAGAAAGGCGTGCCGGGGCAGGGGCCTTACGACGTGATCTTCGTCAATGGTTCGGTCGATATCGTGCCGGATGCCTGGTTCGACCAGCTGGCCAATGGTGGCCGCCTGGCCGTGATCGTGCGCAAGGGCCCGGTGGGCAAGGCGACGATCTTCACCAAGTCCGAAGCGGGTATCGGCGAGCGTATCGTGTTCGATGCCAACGCCACCGTGCTGCCCGGTTTCGAGGCCGAGCCCGGTTTCACCTTCTGATTCCGCACTGACCGGATTCCGTCGCTGCATTTCTGCATGGCCGGATTTCCCTGTCTGTGAAGTCATCAACTGATGACTTGTGCATGACGAGGGGCTAAAAGTTTGGCAAACATCGTTCACTTTGCTGGACGGGCTTCCTATATGCAGGCGACATTGCGTCGCTGGCCATCCGGCCTGCCGGCGGTATAAGGTTTTCCACGAGGGACGGGCTGGGCCGGTCCGCGCGACAAGGGGTGCGTAGATGACGCGTTCGACACAGGGACCGAAGGGGATTTTCGGGGCTGTACTGGCAGGGAGTGTCTCCCTGATTGCGATGGCCGCACCGGCCTGGGGCCAGTCGCTCGAAGACACCCTGATCATGGCATATAATTCCAATCCGACGCTGCAGGCCGAACGGGCCAATCTGCGCGCGATCGACGAGGGGCGGGTCCAGGCGATGGCCGGGCGGCTGCCGACCGTCTCCGCCGACGCCTCCATCTCGCGCCAGCATGTCGAGTCCCAGAGCACCTTCGTGATCGGCGACGACCGGGTGTCGTCGAACAGCACCAGCGACGCGACCCCGAAGAATTACTCCCTTACCGCCAGCCAGCTGATTTATGGCGGCGGCCAGGTGAGCGGCGCGATCGATCAGGCCACGGCCCAGATCATGGCCGGCCGTGAATCGCTGCGCTCGGTCGAGCAGACCGTGCTGGTGGATGCCGTCACCGCCTTCATGGATGTGCGCCGCGATGCGCGCGTCGTCGAGATCCGCCGCAATAATGCCGAAGTGCTCGCCCAGCACCTGCAGGCCGCGCGTGACCGGTTCGAGGTCGGCGAGGTCACCCGTACCGACGTGGCCCAGGCCGAGGCGCGCCTGTCCGGCGCCCAGGCCGAACTGTCCGCCGCCCAGTCGCAGCTCGCTGTCAGCCGGGCGGCCTATGAGCGCGTCACGGGCCAGCCGCCGGCCACGCTGGAAGAGCCGCCGGCACTGCCGGGCATGCCTGACAGTCTCGCCGATGCCGCCGAGTTCGCCTACCAGTCGAGCCCGCAATTGCTGGCGGCCCGGTTCAGCGAGGAATCGGCCCGCCATGCGATCCGCATCGCCCGCTCGAACCTGCGTCCGGAAGTGACGCTGAGTGCCAGCGCTTCGGCGGCCCGCGATTCGAGCTTTTCCGGCGACGAGCGTGATTCGACCTCGGTGACCGGCCGGGTTTCCATCCCGATTTTCACCGGCGGGTTGAATCGTTCGCGTGTGCGCGCAGCCGTTGCCCAGGAAGAACAGGCCCGCCACCAGGTGCGCCAGGCGCGTCGCCAGGTCACCGAGGGGGTGACCAATGCCTGGAGCAATTACGTCACCTCGCTCGCCGTGATCGAGAGCTCGCAACAGGCCGTCCGCGCCAACGAGATCGCCCTGGACGGGGTGGAGCAGGAGGCCTATGTCGGCATCCGGACCACGCTCGATGTGCTTGATGCCGAACAGGAATTGCTGAACTCCCGTCTCACGCTCGTGACGGCGGAGCGGGATTCCTACGTCGCCGGCTATCAATTGCTGCAGGCGATGGGTCTGGTTTCCGCGGAACAGCTCGGCCTGGCGGTCGATGTCTACGATCCCGCAGAACAGGATATGCGCCAGTCACGCTTTCCTAACCTTGACTTAACGCCCTGGGACTAGGCTCTTTCCGGCAGCGATGGACTGGACAGGCAGTGTCCTGGCCGGTTTATTCGCGTTAGAAGAGAATTGAACGAATTTCTTAGGGACCTGGCGTAATGGCAGAGCAAGCCGAAAACGAACCGTCGATGGAGGAAATCCTCTCCTCGATCCGCCGGATCATCAATGAGGATGACGACGACGCACCGGCCGAGGCCGAAGCGGCGCCGGAACCGGCGGCCGACGAGCCGAACAGCCAGGACGATGTTGACGCCATGTTCGACGAGGCCGGCGATACGGGCGATGTGCTGGAGCTGACCGACAAGGTCGACGAGCCGGAAGGCGGAACGGATCCCCTGTCCATGGACGACGATCTGATGATCATCGACCGGGAAGAGGAAGATGAGCCGGAAGCCTTTGCCGAACCGGAGCCCGAGCCGGAACCGGAAATCGATTTCGACGCGCTGGAAGACGAAGTCTCCGACGGCATCATGTCGGAACCGGCCGCCACGGCTGCGATGGGCTCCTTCCACACGCTGGCGGAAAACATCCGCATCTCCGACGAGGAAGGCCGCACGCTGGAAGGTGTGGTCCGCGCCCTCCTGCGTCCGATGCTGAAGGAATGGCTCGACGCCAACCTGCCGTCCATCGTCGACGAGAAGGTCCAGGCCGAAATCGACCGCGTCGCGCGCCGCCGCCGCTAGGCTCTTGTCGCATACGGAATTGAAAAGGCGCGTCCTGCGGGGCGCGCCTTTTTTGTTTGAGTGGGCGTTTTTCCCATATCCGGCGCCGTCATCCCCCGGCTTGTCCGGGGGACCTCAGCTTGCCCGCCGGCCGGATTGGCGAGGTCCCCCGGATGTCCGCTTCGCGGCCCCCGTGGGATGACGGCGGTGGAGGATGGCTGGTGCAACGAAGAGGCGACGCCTGGCCACCCATCCGCAGCTGCCGGGCTGACAATGCCGTGCGCTTGCCCGTAAAACGCTCTAAACGCGACAGGCGTGCTCAACACCAGCGGATCCACGATGGAAAAGACCTTCAACCCTGCCCAAGCCGAGGCCTCGATCTACGAAGCCTGGGAAATGTCCGGCGCCTTCCAGCCGAAGGACGACCCGAACGCGCAGCCTTTCTCGATCGTGATCCCGCCACCCAATGTCACCGGGCGTCTGCATATCGGCCACGCGCTGAACGATACGCTGCAGGACGTGCTGGTGCGCTACAAGCGGATGCTGGGCTGTTCGGTGCTGTGGCAGCCGGGGACCGACCATGCGGGCATTGCCACGCAGATGGTGGTCGAGCGCCAGCTGGCGGCCGAGGGTAATGTGTCCCGCCGCGAGATGGGGCGCGAGGCCTTCCTCAAGCGCGTGTGGGAGTGGAAGGAAGAAAGCGGCGGCCAGATCCAGCAGCAGATCCGGCGCCTGGGCGCGTCCTGCGACTGGTCGCGCGAGCGCTTCACCCTGGATGACGGCCTGTCCGCGGCTGTGCTCAAGGTGTTTGTCGAGCTCTACGAGCAGGGCCTGATCTATCGCGGCAAGCGGCTGGTGAACTGGGATCCCAAGTTCGAGACCGCCATCTCCGACCTCGAAGTGGAGAATGTCGAGGTCGACGGCCACATGTGGCACTTCAAGTATCCGCTCGCCGATGGCAAGACCTATACCTATGTCGAGAAGGATGCGGACGGGAATGTCGTGCTGGAAGAAGAGCGCGACTATATCTCGATCGCCACGACACGCCCGGAAACCATGCTGGGCGACGGCGCGGTGGCCGTGCATCCGGACGATGAGCGCTACGCATCCATCGTCGGTGCGCTGTGCGAGATCCCGGTCGGGCCGAAGGAACATCGCCGCCTGATCCCGATCATCACCGACGAATATCCCGATCCGGACTTCGGCTCGGGCGCGGTGAAGATCACCGGCGCACACGATTTCAACGATTACGAAGTCGCCAAGCGGAACAATATCCCGCTCTACCGCCTGATGGACATGCAGGCCGCGATGCGGTCCGACGGCGCGCCCTATGCCACGTGCGCGTCTCAGGCGATGGCCATTGCCAAGGGCGGGGAGATGCCCGGCGAAGCCGAGGTCGATGCGATCAATCTCGTGCCGGAGGAGTATCGCGGTCTCGACCGGTTCGAGGCCCGCAAGCGCGTGGTCGAGGCGATCACGGCGGAAGGCCTGGCCGTCACCGTCAAGGATGACGAGGGCAATGACATCCCGCTGGTCGAGAACAAGAAGATCCAGCAGCCCTTCGGCGACCGCTCCCATGTCGTGATCGAGCCGATGCTCACCGACCAGTGGTTCGTGAAGGCGGATGTGCTGGCGAAGGAGGCGATCGCCGCCGTCGAGGACGGGCGCACCACCTTCCATCCGAAGAATTGGGAAAAGACCTATTTCGAATGGATGCGCAACATCCAGCCCTGGTGCGTCTCGCGCCAGCTGTGGTGGGGCCATCGCATTCCGGCCTGGTACGGGCCCAGCCTTGAAGGCCTGGCCGATCCCGCAGAATTCGACGAGAATCCGGCGAGCCGCGCCGAGGCGGTCTTCGTCGCCGAAGATCGCGCAGACCTGGAGCGGCAGCTTCGCGCGTACTACGACGCGGCTCTGCATGCCGGGTACGGTCTCGAAATCGTGGAATCCCGCGAGGAGGCCGTGGCGCGCCATGAGAGCGCGAACTACGATCCCAGTATTCTCGTCTACCAGGACGAGGATGTGCTCGACACCTGGTTCTCCTCCGCCCTGTGGCCCTTCTCCACGCTGGGCTGGCCGGAAGACACGAAAGAACTGGAACGCTTCTATCCGACCTCGGTCCTGGTGACGGCCTTCGACATCATCTTCTTCTGGGTCGCCCGCATGATGATGCAGGGCCTGCACTTCATGAAGGATGCGGAGGGCCGGCCGCAAGTCCCCTTCAAGGACGTCTACATCCACGCCCTCGTCCGCGACGAGAAGGGCCAGAAGATGTCAAAGTCCAAGGGCAATGTGATCGACCCGCTGGAACTGATCGACGAATACGGCGCCGATGCCGTGCGTTTTTCGCTCGCCGCCCAGGCCGGGCAGGGCCGCGATATCCGCATGTCCAAGGAACGCGTCGAGGGCTACCGGAATTTCGGCACCAAGCTGTGGAATGCCGCGCGCTTCTGCGAAATGAACGAGTGCCGCCCGGTGGCGGATTTCGATCCGAAATCGGTCGAGCAGACCGTCAACAAATGGATCCTGTCCGAGGCTGCCCGCGCGGTCGAGGCGATCAATACCGGGCTCGACGGCTACCGCTTCAACGAGGCGGCGGCAGCGGCCTACAAATTCGTCTGGAACGTGTTCTGCGACTGGCACCTGGAATTCGCCAAGCCGCTGTTCAACGGCGATGACGAGGCGGCCAAGGCCGAGACGCGGGCGACGACCGCCTATGTCCTCGACCAGGCGCTGAAAATGCTCCACCCCTTCATGCCCTTCGTCACCGAGGCGCTGTGGCAGGAAACGGGCACGCGCGACACCCAGCTGATCGTCGCCGACTGGCCGGTTCTCGAGGGGCTCGACGATGCGGCCGCCACCGCCGAAATGGGCTGGCTGATCGATCTCATCACCGATATCCGCCGCCTGCGGGCCGAGATGAATGTGCCGGCCGGCGCCCAGGTACCTCTGATCGCCGTCGGCGCCAGCGCCGAGACGCAGGACCGGCTGGAACGCCATGAAGCGCTGATCAAGCGCATGGCGCGCCTGGCCGATATCGGCGTGTCCGACAGCGTGCCGCCGGCCTCGGCGCAGACCGTGCTGGGCGAGGCCACGCTGGCCCTGCCGCTGGAAGGTGTCATCGATTTCGCCGCCGAGCGCGAACGCCTCTCCAGGGAGCTCGCCAGGCTGGACGGCGAGATCGGCCGGCTGGAGAAGAAGCTGGGCAACGAGAAATTCGTCGCCAATGCGCCGGCCGATGTTGTCGCCGAACAGCGTGAGAAACTGGCGGATTATTCCACGCAGAAGACCAAGCTGGCCGAGGCGCTGGAGCGCCTGCAGGAGGCCTGATGGACGAGCGCTGGGACGAGCTCTGGACGAACACGCTCAAACCCTGGCTCGACGAGCTGGAGGTCGAGCGCAAACAGGCCTTGCGGCACCGGCTCTACTGCCTCGCCGGCGGCTTTGCCGCCGGCTTCGCAGTCGGTGGATTGCTGTACCTGTGGGCCGGTGACGGAGTGTTCTTCTTCTTTGGCCTGTTCGTCAGCACGGTGATTGGTGGCATCGTCGGCAATCAGCGGGTGAGCCGGCTGGCCAAGCAGGTGAAGACCAGGCTGAACAGTGCTGTCGCCGAGGCGCTGGACCTGTCCTACATGGAAAAGCCGGCCGAGCCGGCGCGGTTCCAGACCCTGCGCGACTACGACCTGCTGCCCTCCTACAATCGCCGCCATTTCGAGGACTGTTTCTCCGGCGAACGGCAGGGCTGCGATTTCGAGCTCTATGAGGCGCATCTGGAACAGCGGCGCCGGTCCAACAAGCGCACCTACTATGTCACCGTCTTCCGCGGTGTGATCATCCGCATCACCTTCCCGCGCAAGGTCGAGGGCGTGACCGTGATCACCCGTGACAATGGCTGGTTCAACGGGCTGGCCGCACTGGGCCGGTCGATGGGCGGGCATGATCTCAAGCGGATCGGTCTGGTTGACCCCAAGTTCGAGCGCATTTTCGAGGTCTATGGCGACGACCAGGTGCTGGCGCGCTACATGCTGACCCCGTCCTTCATGGAACGCCTCTTGAAGCTGGAAGAAGACCTGCGCGGCAAGCGCGTGCGCGCCATGTTCGACGCGCACAGCGGCGAGGGCGAGCTGCTGATTGCGGCCGAGACGGGCAATCTGTTCGAGATCGGCTCGATGAGCAAACCGCTCGCCGACCAGTCGCGCGTGCAGGCCCTGGTGGGCGAGCTGACCCAGGTGCTCGGCCTGATCGACCTCCTGGTCAGACCTGCGATCGCCGGCGAGCCGAGCCTGGTGGAAGACGTGGCGGAAGGTCAGGGCTGAAGCTTCCTCCCCACGATGTGGGGAGGAAGAAACAGATCAGAGCGCTTTCGCGATCGCTATGATGCGCGTTGCAGCGGCCGTGAGATCTGCCTCGTCGAGTTGGTCGATCTCCATCCGGACCAGGCCGCTGCCGGCTTCCTGGCGCTTGCGGGCACGATTGTAGGCGGGGTCGTAATGCTCTGTGATCAGCGCCCGGGCGAGGGCGTGCCAGTCGCCGGCCTGGGCGAGTGCCCGCCATTCGGCGATGCGGGCTTTGGCGTGGAAGGGTTTGAGCCCCTCGAAGGCGGCGTCCAGCTTGCCCGCATCCGCCAGCAGGTCCGGATAGGCCTCGACGAGATAGCGGGCGCGTTCGTCCACCGGAACGGTGATCGTGATGCGCGGCGCGGCCTGCATGGCGTCCCACAGGCGCGGCGGAACGCGGCGGTGTCCGACCTGGCGCGATTCGGCCTCCACGAAGACCGGACGGGACGGGTCCATACGGCGCAGCCGGTCGTGCAGGGCGGTTTCGAAAGCCTTCTGGCCGGGCTGGGGCATGCCGGCGAAATCGCCGAAGATCGAGCCGCGGTGATGGGCCAGGCCTTCCAGATCGATCACTTGTTCGCCCTCGGCCGCGAGCGCGTGCAGCAGGGCTGTCTTGCCGGTCCCCGTCTGGCCGTCGATCAGCACGACGCGCGGGGCAGTACCGGTCTCCAGCGCCGCGACGACCTGGCGGCGCCAGGTGCGATAGCCGCCCTCGATCAGGGTCACCTTCCAGCCCACCGATGCCAGTACCAGTCCCATGGATTGCGACCGCATGCCGCCGCGCCAGCAATAGATCAGCGGTTTGAAGTCCTTGGGTTTGTCCGCCAGCGCCGTCTCCAGGTGATGCGCAATATTGCGCGAGACCAGCGCGGCCCCCATGCGCCGCGCCTCGAAGGCGGAGACCCGGGTATAGTGCGTGCCGACGCGGGCGCGTTCTTCATCGTCCAGGACCGGCAGGTTGACGGCGCCGGGCAGGTGGTCTTCGGCAAATTCGGACGGGGAGCGCACATCGATGATGACATCGAAGCGTTCCAATTCCTCCGCCGATAGGTCATCTGTGTAGGCAAGGCGCGGCATGCGGCGTCGATCCCCTGTTCGGGGAGCAGACTAGCGAAAACGGAGCGGTACGGGATGATGGATAACACACAGGCAGTGCGGCTGACATCGCTGGCGCATGGTGGCGGCTGCGGCTGCAAGCTCGATCCGGCCGTCCTGACCGATATCCTGGGCGCGTCTTCGGGCTTTCCCATGCCGAAGGATCTGCTGGTCGATGCCGCCACGCGCGACGATGCTGCGGTCTGGCGGATCAATGACGAGACGGCCCTTGTGGCAACGACCGACTTCTTCACCCCCATTGTCGACGACCCGTTCGATTTCGGACGCATCGCGGCGACCAACGCGCTGTCGGACGTTTATGCCATGGGCGCGACGCCGATCTTCTGCCTCGCCATTGTCGGCATGCCGGTGAATGCACTGCCGCGCGAGACGGTGCGCCTGATCCTGGAGGGCGGTCGCGCGGTTGCCGAGGCGGCGGGCGCGCCGGTCGCCGGCGGGCATTCCATCGATGCGGCGGAGCCGATCTACGGTCTCGTGGCGCTGGGCCTTGTGCATCCTGACCGCCTGTTGGCGAACGCCCGGGCGAAGGCCGGCGATGTCCTCATCCTCGGAAAGCCCCTGGGGATCGGCATTTATTCGGCAGCCCTCAAGCGCGGTGAGCTGTCCGAAGACGCCTATGCCCAGATGATCGCCTCGACCACGCGTCTCAATACGCCAGGCGCAGCGCTGTCCGGCATGGCCGGAGTTCATGCCGCCACGGATGTCACCGGGTTCGGCCTGCTGGGGCATCTGGCGGAGATGGCGCAGGGCAGCGGCCTGAAGGCCCGGATCGACTGGGACCGCGTGCCGGTGTTTGACGCGGCCCGCCAGCTGGCGGGCGAGGGGATCAAGACCGGAGCGTCCGGCCGCAACTGGGCTGCTGTGGCAGACAGTGCGACGCTTGCGCCCCGTCTCGGCGATGCCGAACGCGCCCTGCTGTGCGACCCGCAGACCAGCGGTGGCCTGCTCGTCTCCTGTACGCCGGACAGCGCCGATGCCGTGCTGGAGGTCTTCCGCCAACACGGCCATGCGGATGCCACCATGATCGGCGTAATGGAAGCCGGCCCGGCCGGGGTCAGTGTGGACTGAGGATCGGGCCTAAAGCGCGAAACTGCCAACGATCGGGATGTGGTCGGAGGCCTTTTCCCTGCCGCGCGTCTTGGTGTGGATTTCCACGCCTTCCAGCCGGTCGGCGGCCTGCGGCGAGCACAGGAGATGGTCGATCCGGATGCCGTGACCCTTCTGCCAGCGGCCCGCCTGGTAATCGTAGAATGTGTACTGGTGGCCGCGCCCGTCGACCTGTTCGAAGGCCTCGGTGAAGCCGAGCCATTTCAGGGCACGGAAGGCGGCGCGCGTCTCCGGCAGGGCGAGCGCGTCGTCGGCCCACACGGCCGGATCCCAGCAATCGCTGTCGCGCGGGATGCAGTTATAGTCACCCGCCAGGATCAACGGTTCCTCAAAGGCGAGCAGCTTTTGCGCATGGCGGCGCAGACGCTCCATCCAGGCCAGCTTGTAGTCGTATTTCGGACCGGGCGCCGGATTGCCGTTGGGCAGGTAGATGGAGGCGACGCGCACCGGGCCGCTCTCGGCGGAAATCACCGCTTCCAGATAGCGGGCCTGGTCGTCCTCATCATCGCCGGGCAGGCGCGGCAGCGCTTCCTCGATCGGGAATTTCGACAGGATCGCGACGCCGTTATAGGTCTTCTGGCCATGGGTCTCGACATTATAGCCGAGCGCCTCGATCTCCTCGCGCGGGAAGCCCTCGTCGACCGTCTTGATCTCCTGCG
>PANX01000110.1 GCA_002707795.1 Maricaulis sp. | reverse complement strand
CTGCCGCAACCGTGTTGAACCTCGCCCTCAACGTCCGTCACCCTGACGAAGGTCAGGGCCCAGATCGAAAGGCTGGGTAGCGCCAGACCTGGCTCCAGCTCGCTTTGTGAACTGGGTCTCGATCTTCATCGGGATGACGGTGTGGGGGGGCGGTCTCGCTGATCTTGAAGCCGCAGCGACTGCCGCAACCGTGTTGAACCTCGCCCTCAACGTCCGTCACCCTGACGAAGGTCAGGGCCCAGATCGAAAGGCTGGGTAGCGCCACACCTGGCTCCAGCTCGCTTTATGAACTGGGTCCCGACCGAAGCCTGCGCCCGCGAAGGCGGGCGTCGGGATGACGGAAAAATAGCGGGGTCAGTATGATGCCGGTCACGCCGGTGCCGTTCGCCACCCCCTATCGTCGTAACAACGATCATCAGGAGCAAACGGGGCATGGCCAGACATCCGTGTGTCTACATGATGGCCAGCCAGCGCAACGGGACGCTCTATATCGGCGTGACGGGCGACATCGCGACGCGGGTCATGCTGCACAAGCAGGGCAAGGGCTCGGCCTTCGTTCGCAAGTACAAGGTCCATCGCCTGGTCTGGTACGAGTTCCACCAGGACTTCGGGTGCGCCATCGAGCGCGAGAAGCGCCTGAAGAACTGGCACAGGGCCTGGAAAATCAATCTCATCGAAGCGAGCAATCCCGACTGGGAGGATATCTACGAGAGCATCCAGATGTGGGCGCCCATCGATTGAGGGGGATTGGCGAGGTCTGGGCCTACTTCCCCGCCCGCTCGTCCGGTTCCCATTGGGGGCGCAGCCAGACATCACCTTCGGCGTCTGGCTTGCCGTCGGCGCTGTAGCGGCCGCGGCGGAGGTTGCGGCGGCGGTTGATTTCGCCGGGGGCGGGCTTTTTCTCGCCATCGCCGAGGGCGGCTTCCAGGATGCGCAGATCGGCGATCATGGCGGCGAGTTCGTCGAATTCCATCGCGAAAGGATGATCCGGCCCGTCGAGCGAGCGGTCGAAGGTGACGTGTTTCTCGATCACCGTGGCGCCCAGCGCGGCGGCGGCGATGGGGGCGGTGTGGCCGGGCGAGTGATCGGACAGGCCGACCGGACGGCCCAGCGCGGTTTTCAGCTTGGTGATGGCGGACAGGTTCATGTCGTCCCAGCCGGGCGGATAGCTGGCGGCGCAATGCAGCACGGTGATGTCGTGACAGCCGGCATGCTTGAGCGTGGCGACGGCGTCCTCGACCTCGTCGAGATAGGCGGCGCCGGTCGACAGGATGACCGGTTTGCCGGTGCGGCCGAGCTTCTCCAGCAACGGGACAAAGGTGAGGTCGCCCGAGGCCACCTTGTAGCGCTTGACCCCGATACCCTCCATCAGATCGACGGCCTCCAGCGAGAAGGGCGTCGACATGAATTCGATGCCATTGTCCTCGCAGCAGGCCTTCAGCGGGGCGTGCCACGCGTCCGGCAGGCCGGCATTGGAGAAAGCGGCATGCCTGGGATTGGCGACGATCCCGCCGCTTTGCGGATCGCGCACGAAGCGGGCGATCAGCCCGTCGCGGGTGAGGGTCTGGAATTTGGCGACATCGGCGCCGGCGCGGGCGGCGGCCTCGATATAGCGTCTGGCCGTGTCGAGATCGCCGCCATGATTGGAGCCGATTTCCGCAATGATATCGATATGGGGCATCAGGAGGCGAGGCTTTCCAGGCTGGCGTTCGGACCGCGCTTCTCGTCCATCAGGCGGCAGATATGCACCGTGTCGACGGGCCAGTTGCGGGCGTTGAGTTCGGCCAGGACCGCGCGGGCACTGGCCAGATCGGCGGGCGTGTCGACCGACAGGTCGATCTCCGGACGATGAAGGTTTTCCGGGAAGGTGACGGTGTGAATGCGGTAGGCCTCGCGGTTTTCCCGGATGCGAAGGGTGACGTGTTCGCGGTCGCGGTCGGTGGTCGCCGGATCGTCGGCGATCTGGCGCAGCACGGCGGTCTCGACCACTTCGGCGCGCAGCCCTTTGGGCAGATGCCCGTCGGCCGGGCGGGTATACTCCGCGCCGTGGGCGCGATGCGCGGCGACACAGGCCTCGATCACCGCCGGATCGCGGAACGGGCTGTCGGAGGTAATGCGCACCAGCGTGGTGGCCAGCGTGGCGTCGGCGACGGTGAGAAAGCGGCTGAGCACATCATGCTCGGAGCCGCGGAAGACGCGCAGGCCTTCCACCTCGCCCAGCGCGACCAGGGCGTCGTCATCCGGGTTTTCCGTAGTGGCGATCACCAGCTCGTCAATGCCGGGAATATGGCGCAGGCGGCGGCATTGATAGGCGAGCAGCGAGGTTGCGCCCTCGATCGGTTCGAGGACCTTGCCCGGCAGCCGGTTGGAGCCGGTGCGGGCCTGAATGACGGCGACGGTACGGGTCACGTATCACCCTCCTGGAGCGGCGGGAGCGCAATGTCCTGCCAGGTACGAACCATACGCGCGGGAGCGTAGGGCGGAAAGGTTGACGGGATATGGCCTGCCAGGTGTTCCCGGCCGGCCAGCATGCGCACGAGCAGGGCCGGCACGTTCAGCCCGGCCAGGGTCATCAGATAGCCGAAGCCCCACATGCGCGGATTGATCTCCAGCAGGAAGGCCGGTTCGCCCGGCGCCGGGCGTTTCAGCTCGACGGCGGCGAGCCCGTGCCAGGGTCCGCTGGCACGCAGCACGGCGAGGCCGGCATCGCGCAGCGCCTCGTCGACCACGGTTTCGCCCGCGACAGCGACGCCGCCCGTGGGCGGGTTGGTCTGAAGCTTTCGGTGCAGGGTGGAAACAATCAGTTCGCCGCGATCCCACAGCGAGCCGATCGTGTAGACCGTGTCGGCGCCGCCGGGGATGTAGCTCTGGACCACACAGGACCCGTGTTCCTCAGCGGTATCGGCCCAGATCCGGCGCAATGCGTCCATGTCCTGCGGATAGGAGACGCCGCGGGCCCCGCGCGAGCAGCGCGGCTTGACCACACAGGGAAAACCGCCGGTCCAGGCGTCCAGATCGGCCGGGCCTTCCGGCTGCAGGGTGACGGGGCAGGGCAGGCCGGCTTCGGCAGCGCGTGCCAGCAGCTTGCCCTTGTCGATGCCGAATTCGAGCACGTCCGGATCGGGCACGGGCACGCGCAGACCCTCGGCTTCCCACTGGCGGGCGACGGGGGCGAGGGCGGCGGCTTCGGCCTCGGAGCCGGGAATGATCGTGTCCAGGCCCTGCAGGGCGCACAATTCGCGAACGGCGTGCAGATAGGCCTCGCGATTGCCGGCCGACGGCAGGACGCAGCGCCCGGCACCGGGCTCGTAGAGCCCGCCGGCGAGCGGATTGATGTCGGCAGCGACGAGTTTGAGATCCGCATCGGCCTGGCGCAGCGAGCGCAGCGTGCCCAGGCCCGGCGGTGCGCCGACCCCGGTGACCAGCACGCCGGTGGAGAGTTCGGACAGTTTCATGCGCGCCGCCAGTCCGGGATGTCCCGGCCGATCAGGTCTTCCAGGGCGGCGATTTCCGGCGCGAAACGGTCTTCCAGCATTGCGCGGATGGCCGGATCCATGGGCGGCACGGTGACCTTGTCCTGCTGGATGGGCGGATAGACGCCATCGGCCGAGGTCGCGCCCGAAATGCCGCTGACCGGCGCGACGAGTTCGGCATGCAGGGTTTCGAACGGCGTGTCCGCGCGATCGTCGCAGAGGCCCTCGATGATCGGGATTTTCGAGGCGGGGATGCCTCCGGTATTATAGCGCTTCTCCATCGCCACCGGCACGGGATCGAGTTCCAGAAAGCGGAAGATGCGCTTCATGACGGCCTCGCCGTCGCGGTCGAGTTCGTCCTGCAGCAGGATCAGCGTGTCGAACCGGCCGGCATAATGGCGCAGGCGGCCGGCATAGCGGCCGGTCCCGGTATAGAGCCACTGGAAGCCCCAGTTTTGCGCCACGCGCTGAGGCTCGACCTCCAGCGTCTTCGCGAAGGACAGGAATTCCGCGTCGCGGCGGACATTCTGGAGATAGTGGGAATAGGCCCGGTCGACCGGGTTGCGCAGGATGGCGATGATCTTCGTGGCGGGGCCGCAATAGCTCATCACCCGCGGTGCCGCGATGGGGGCGTAGGCGTAATAGTCCGGCGAGACGTCGCCGATGCGCGCCGCGCCGTCATAATCCGCGAACAGGGCCTGGTAGGCCTCGACCGTCGGCGCGGTGTCGAAATGATAGAAGCCGGGCCAGTAGACCGAACCGTCGCCGACGCCGGAGAAGAAACGGCCTTCCTTGCGGACCCTGGACAGGAAGATATCCGGGTGCTGGCTGAGATAGTGGTAGAGCGAGGTCGTGCCGGATTTCGGCGCGCCGATCACCAGGAAGTTCGGCCACACCTCGCGGGGTTTGTCGGTCTGATTGTCGCTCGGGTCGGTCACGCGGGGCTCTTCGATGGGCTTGGTCAGGACGGTCGGATCAGGGGTGGAACCGGGCACGGGAGCGCCCGTCGGATCTTGAGAAACTACTGCATCGCCGCACCGGCCGGCAGGACGCGTTCGATCAGCTGGCGTGCCACGCGCTCGGCCCCCCGTCCGTCGACGAGCGCCTGGCCGGCGCGTGCCATGGCGCCGCGGCGCTCCGCATCGGGGATCAGGGCCTCCAGCGCCGCCGACAGGCGTTCGTCGAAAGCCTCGCCGGGCGGGATGGTGAGACCCAGGCCCAGCGGTTCGACCTGGCCTGCGCGCTCTGCCTGGTTGCCGGCAATGGGCACGCAGATCACCGGCAGGCCGGTGGCGGCCGCCTCGTGCAGCGTGGTGCCGCCGGCAAGAATGCCGATATCGGCCTTCTCCAGCGCTGGCCGCAGGCGCGGCGGCATTCCGGGCCGGGCAGCGGGGCGGCGGATTTCCACCTGCAGGCCGTGCGCGATCGACAGGCGGTCGAGCACGTGTTCGATCGTGCCGAGAAGCGGCGTGTCGGTGCCGCCCAGGCTGACCAGGACGCGCCGCGCCTGCGGCGCGATCTCGCGCGGCGGCAGGCCGGCATAATCGGGATGCAGCAGCAGGACTTCGGGACCGTCGAGCACGGGGATGGCCGGCCCGGAGGCGCTTGCGACCAGGGTCTGGCGGATCAGGAGGTCGGGCGTGGCGCCATCGGTGCGGCCGCCGACCAGAACGGTCAGGATGCCGGATGCCCGCACGGCCGCGACGAGGGCGGCATCGACCTGCTGCCAGTCGCCGACGAGCAGCGCGGTGCCCGCGCTGGCGAGATAGCCGGTCAGGCCGGCCCCGGTCTCATCGCCGTCCAGGCAGCGGATATCGGCGACGGCGTCGAGCCCGGCCGGCAGGTATTCCGGTGTGGCGGTGATGAAGAGCGGGCGCTGGCCCAGTGCGTTGAAGGCCCCGGCCAGCGCGCTGCAGCGCATGACATGACCCAGGCCGATCTCCCCGCCGCCATCGGCGCGAATTGCGGTGCGGCCTGGGAGGGACGGGTTCATCAGCGGGCTCCTGCCTCTTCGGCAAGGGCCTGTTCGACCTTGCGCATGGTGTTGTCCCAGTCCTGGAAGCCGGTGCCGAAGAAGGAGCGGCTTTGCGGATACCAGTGCTGCTGGCCGGTGCCGAGCAGGGTCCAGGCGCTGGAGCGGGCATGGACGAACCACACCTTGCCGCCGCAAGCGGCGGCGAGGTTCGAGGTGGCGTTCATCGGTGCGATCACCAGATCGCAGACGCTGGACAGGGCGGCGACCTTGTCGAGGTCCATCTTCAGATCGATATCGCGCGGCTGGTGGATGGTGATGCCGAAGCGCTTGCCGGCCAGTTCGAGCTCGTCCTCGACCTCGCCGTATTGCAGGTTGACGAACTGCACGCCCGGCACCCGCAGCACGCCTTCCCAGGCATCGAAGGCCGAGAAGAAGCGCGAGCGGCGCGGATCCATTTTCAGCGACTTCCAGAGAATGCCGACCTTGAGGCCTTCGCCGAAACTGTCGAGCTGTTTGCGGAAGGCGGCCTGGTCGGCCGGATCGGCCTTCAGGAAGCCGGGCTCGGACGGGAAGTCCTCGATACGGTTGCGGAAGGCGCGCAGAGGCGTCGCCATCGGCGTCCAGAAATCGGCACCGTCGCCGATCTTCGGCACGGCCCGCACTTCGCGGCCCTCGACGGTGGCCGACATGTGGTGACCGACGACGGCCTGCGGGAAGGAGCGTTTGACGATCGGCATCAGGCGGTATTCGCAGGCGATGCGCAGCTCGCCGTCCGGGCCGATGGCCTCGATCAGGTCCTTCACCGTGTTCATGAACAGGACTTCGTCGCCCAGACCCTGTTCGCCGACCAGGACGAGGGTCTTGCCGCGGATCTGCGCCGGGTCGACGCCGTCCCACATGGGGGCGTCGATGGTAAAGAGTGTCGCCTGGGCACGGTTCGGGTCGAGACGGGCGGCATTGGCGGCCCAGCCTTCCTCCAGCCTGCCGCAGGCCAAGAGCACCATGGAGCGGGAGTGGCGCATCGAGGCCTCTTCCATCTCGTCGGCCGGATCCTTCAGCGCCATCTCGTAGTGCGGCAGCGATTTTTCCGGCTCGCCCAGCAGCTCGTAGACATTGGCCATATTGTTGTGGGAGCGGCCATAGCCCGGGTTCAGGCGCAGCGCTTCTTCATAGAAGGTGATGGACTCGAGCGGCCGTCCGGCATCGTTGAGCACCGTGCCCATCGAGTTCCACAGCTCGTAATTCTCCTGGTGCGCATAGATCGCGGTGCGCAGGAGTTCGATGGCTTCCTCGAACTTGCCCTGGTCGCGCAGCACGCCGGCCAGGTTGATGATCGCGTTGGGATTGCCCGGCGCGAGCTGGCATTCGAGGCGGTAGAATTTCTCGGCGGCCGGCAGCATGTCCAGCTTCCAGGCGACCAGGCCGAGCTTCTGGTAGATTTCCGCATCCTGGGGGTCGATCTTCCAGGCGGCCTCGAAGAAATCGAGCGAGCGCGACAGGCGGCCCAGCCGGTAGAGCATCAGACCCATGACGTGATTGGTCAGGGCGAGGTCGGGCGCGAGCGTGACCGCCTTGTAGGCGATACGCGCCGCTTCGGAATGCTGGTTCTCGGCGGAGAGTTTCAGGGCCCGCTTCGCCTGGGCGACGACCTTCTGATAGTCGCGGCGGCGGCTCGCCGGGATGCGCAGGGCGGTCTTGTCGAGCTGCAGCGACGTGGCGTCCAGCGGGACGGCATCGCGGGCCTCGTTCTTCTCGACTTCGGCGTCTGCGGCGAGTTCCGCATCCAGATCCAGCGCGGGCGCGTGGGTCATGATCAACAAACCTGTCCTTGTTTTCCTCGCATCAGGGCCGGGATTCGCTTTAAGAAGTTGCTAACGATGCCGGCGCGGCAGGCTTTGAGGGCGGAAACGATTTCTTCACCCGGACTTGCCAACCTGCCGCCAGATCGGCTGTGACCGCCGTCCTGCGCAACGGAGTTTGCTCATGCCCCTGAAGATCTCGCTCAAACCCGGCGAGAAGTTTGTCCTCAACGGGGCCGTCATCGAAAACGGTGACCGGCGTGCCAATCTGGTGCTCAAGAACAAGGCCGCCGTCCTGCGCGAAAAGGACATCCTCCAGGAAGGCGACGTCACCACGCCGGTCCGCCGCATCTATTTCCCCATCATGATGATGTACCTGTCCGACAGGAAGGATGACTCCCTTTATGACGAGTTCGTGCTGCGCATGAACGAGTTCATGGGCGTCGTGTCGGATCCGGGCGTGCTGTCGATCTGTGTATCGGTCAGCCGCGATGTCATGGCGGGCGAGCACTACAAGGCCCTGATGGGCTGCCGCAAACTGATGACCTACGAAGCCGAGAGACTGGCCTGATGTCACTTCAAGCTTACCAGCAGGCGAGCCAGCGCAGCGAGGACCCGCGGGCGACCGAATACCGGTTGTTCGCCCAGGTCACGCGGGCGCTGATGGCGTCCAAGTCGCTTCCCAAGGAAGACGTGAAGGGCCGGGCCGAGGCGCTCGACTGGAACCGACGCGTCTGGAGCAATCTGGCGATCGACTGCGCCAGCCAGGACAACAAGCTGCCGGAGAGCCTGCGCGCCGCGATCATCTCGCTCTCCATCTTCGTGTCCAAGCATGCCAGCGTGGCGCTGCGCAGTCCGGACGCGGTCGACGACCTGGTCGATATCAATCGCACCGTGATGCAGGGGCTGATGCCCCAGGCCAATGCCGGCGCCGAGGGCCAGGCCGTCGGGTAGGAATTGCCGCCCCGGCAAAAAACGACAGGCAGGAAAGGGCGTCTCCGGTGAGGAGGTGCCCTTTTTCTTTTTCAACCCACTGAAATTTCGAGGTGATTTGTCAGGCCTGCGCGGCACGCCGCTTGCGAAGCCGTGCGCAGGACAAAACGTCCACGGCCGAAAAATTCGGTTTGGATACTTCCAGAATGGAGGACTGACAAAATGGCACTTTCTGTCAACACCAACGCTGGGGCCATGGTGGCCCTGCAGAACCTGAACAAGACGAACTCGGAATTGGGAATGGTCCAGAACCGTATCAATACCGGCCTCGAGGTCTCGAGCGCGAAGGACAATGGCGGCATCTACGCCATCGCCCAGCGTATGCGCTCGCAGGTCGCCGGCTATGGTGCGGTGAGCAACTCGCTCGACCTGGCGATTTCCGTGACCGATGTGGGCCTGGCTGCCGGTGAGGCGATTTCGGACCTGCTCGTCGAAATGAAGGAAAAGGCTCTTGCTGCAGCCGATGCGTCGCTCGACTCGGCCTCGCGCACAGCCCTGAATGAAGATTTCAAGGCCCTGCGGGACCAGATCACGACCATCACCAGCAATGCCGAGTTCAACGGTACGAACCTGATCAACGGGTCCGTCACCTCGATCTCCGCTCTGGCCAATGCCGATGGCTCCAACACCATCACGGTCTCCGATGCGAACCTTACGCTCGGCGGCGGTATCGTGACGGTGGCGGCCACGGCCTCCTTCGCTTCGGCTGGCGACGCGTCCACGATGGTGACCACCATCGAGACCTCGCTCGACAACCTGAATGCCTCGCTGGCGAAACTCGGTACGGCGTCCAAGTCGCTGGAGGTCCACAAGACCTTCACGTCCAAGCTGTCCGACTCGCTGGAAAAGGGCATTGGCAATCTGGTCGATGCGGACCTGGCGAAGGAAAGCGCCCGGCTCCAGTCGCTGCAGGTCAAGCAGCAGCTGGGTGTCCAGGCGCTCTCGATCGCCAATCAGGCCCCGCAGACCATTCTGTCGTTCTTCGGCTAAGTTCGCCCGTCGGGACCGCCTTCTGGCGGTCCCGACTTTTTTTCTGCATCGCCGGCGCTGGCGCATTCGCGTGCCCGAATTCCGGAATTAACTCATTTTTAAGCATAAATTCTTGCCGATCGGCAAAATTTGCCGGCCATTTTTGCCGGTTTGCCCGGCAGATTTTTCCCGGTGAATGGTTACCGCGGCAGGCCTTGCCGGGTGAAAAGCGCCAGCCGAATCAGGGGCGGCCGCATTAACCAGATATAGCAAGGGAAAACTGGCCCCGGCCTTGCTCTCTACGTTGATGGGTCAGAAGACCTGGCGAGCAAAACGCTCGTTACATCACTAGAATGGAGAGGGCCAAGAAATGGCTACCATCAATACCAATGCCGGCGCCATGGTTGCGCTGCAGAACCTGAACCAGACCAACCGTGACCTGGAAACTGTCCAGAGCCGCATCAACACCGGTCTGGCGATTTCCTCCGCCAAGGACAATGGCGGTATCTACGCGATCGCCCAGAAAATGCGTTCGGACGTTGCCGGCTACGGCGCTGTCCGCAACTCGCTGGACCTCGCGCAGTCGACGACCGACGTGGCCCTCGCCGCCGGTGAAGCCATCTCCGACCTGCTGGTCGAGATGAAGGAAAAGGCCCTGGCCGCTTCCGACACCTCGCTCGACACGGCTTCGCGCACCGCCCTGAACGAAGACTTCAAGGCGCTCCGCGACCAGATCTCCACGATCACGTCGAACGCCGAATTCAACGGCACGAACCTGATCAACGGTACCGTGACCTCGATCTCGGCCCTGGCCAATGCTGACGGCTCCAACACGATCACCATCTCCGACGCGAACCTGACGCTCGGCGGCGGTACCGTGACGGTTGCCGCGACGGCGTCCTTCTCGTCTGCAGGCGATGCGGCGACGATGGTCACCACGATCGAAACCTCGCTGGACAACCTGAACGCTTCGCTGGCCAAGCTCGGCACGGCGTCGAAGTCTCTGGAAGTTCACAAGGGTTTCGTCGGCAAGCTGTCTGACGCCCTGGAAAAGGGTATCGGCAACCTGGTCGACGCGGACCTGGCCAAAGAAAGTGCCCGTCTTCAGTCGCTGCAGGTCAAGCAGCAGCTGGGTGTCCAGGCGCTCTCGATCGCCAACTCGGCACCCAGCACGATCCTGGGCTACTTCCGTTAATCGCGGGAACTGGGATGGCGGAGCCTCGCTCCGCCATCCACGTCCGCGGTTGACGTGAGGGATTAGGAGGCGTCGGCGCCTCCGCGTCGACGATTAGGACAATGGCAGAAACGGGGTTCAATCCAAGAACTGTTCCGGTGTCCGGCTACACCGAAAACAGGGACTTCAGCATCGACCGTCCACGTGAAGGCGTGCGGCGGGTCGAACCGCTTGAGCAAGCCGACAAGCCGGCCGAGGCCGATATCGGCCAGGAACAGCGCGCCGAGGAGATCGCGCGCATGGTGGAATCGGCGCTGAGCAATTCGCGCCTGAAAATCCTCCAGGATGAAGCCGATGGCGAGTATATCTATCTGATGGTCGACCAGGACACCGGAGAGACCGTCCGCCGCTGGCCGCCGGAAAAGCATGGCGACCTTCTCGAATACCTCCGCACCCGCCAGGCCGGTCTGATCGACCGTCTCGCCTGAGCCTGAACGGCAGGTCGGCGACCCGGCAAAAACTGACCGGTCCGGCCGACCTTGCTGGGCAAATTCCGCAAATCGAAAAACACTCACCGGCAGGCCTTTTTGTAACCTGCTGATTTTTATTGTCTTGCCGGTTTAACCATAACCGGCACGGCATTTGCGCTTGTGTGTTCGAACCGCCGCTGAAGGTGGCGAATTGGATACGCGGGAGAATGTCGCATGACGATGAGCGTCCACACCAATACCGGGGCCATGATCGCCCTGCAGAACCTGAACAAGACCTCCTACGAGATGCAGGACGTCCAGAACCGCATCAATACGGGTCTGAAGATTTCGGGTGCCAAGGACAATTCGGCGATCTACGCCGTGGCCCAGGGTATGCGCTCGGATATCGGCGCACTGGATGCAGTCAAGAACGGTCTCGACCGGGCGTCCACCATCGGTGACGTCGCCCTGGCGGCCGGCGAGTCGATCTCGGACCTGCTGGTCGAGATGCGCGAAAAGGCGACGGCGGCGATGGACCCCTCGCTCGATGCCTTCTCCCGCCAGGCTTATGACTCTGACTTCAAGGCCCTGCTCGACCAGGTCCAGGTGATCATCCAGAACGCCGAGTTCGACGGCGCCAACATCCTCAACGGTTCGATTACCGGCGGTATCGAATTCCTCGCCGACGCCGACGCAGCCCGCACGGTTACGCTGAAGTCGCAGGATCTGAGCGTTGGCGGCACGATCATCACGCTCGCCGCGACGGCCAGCCTGACCTCGGTGACCCTGGCCACGGCCGCGGTGACCGCCATCAAGACCAGCCTGGAAAACGTCAACCAGGCGCTCGCCAATCTCGGCTCGGACGTCAAGAAGCTGGAAGCCCATTCCGGTTTCGTCGACAAGCTGCGCGACAGCCTGACCGAGGGCGTCGGCAATCTCGTCGATGCGGATCTCGCCCGGGAAAGCGCGCGGCTGCAGGCCTTGCAGGTGAAACAGCAACTGGGTGTCCAGGCGCTGTCGATCGCCAACTCCCAGCCGCAGACCATTCTCAGCCTCTTCCAGGGCTAACCCGCTCTGGCAACACTCTCCACCACCACGGCGCGGCCCCCGGATTTCCGGGGGCCGTTTCCGTTCGGGCGACTCATTTCATGATCGCGGCTTCAAGGAGGCCCGCCGATGTCCGCAACCTTCCTGCCCTATGGCCGCCAGGCCATTGACGAAAGCGATATCGAGGCCGTTGCGGAGGTGCTGCGCGGCGACTGGCTGACAACGGGTCCGGCCGTCGACGCCTTCGACGCAGCCTTTGCCGAAGCCGTCGGTGCACGGCATTCGGTGTCCTGCTCGAACGGCACGGCGGCGCTGCATCTGGCGCTGGCCGCGCTGGGCGTGAAAGAGGGCGATACCTGCGTGGTGCCGGCCATCACCTTCATGGCGACGGCCAATGCCGCGCGCTATTGCGGTGCGGAAGTGGCCTTCGCCGATGTCGATCCGGATACGGGGTTGATGACGCCGGAAACGCTCGATGCGGCGCTGGCGCGGGCCGAGGGCACGGCCCGGGTGGTGCTGCCGGTGCATCTGGCCGGCCAGTGCGGCGCGCTGGACGAGCTGGCCCATGCGGCGACGCTGGCCGGTGCGGTTCTGGTCGAGGATGCCAGCCACGCGGCGGGCTCCTTCTACCGGGGCGAACCGGTGGGCAATGGCCGCTATTCGGCCGCGGCCACCTTCTCCTTCCACCCGGTCAAGACGATCGCGGCCGGCGAGGGCGGGGCGGTGACGACAAATGACGATGCGGTCGCCGCACGGCTTCGTCTTCTGCGCAGCCATGGCATCGAGCGCGATCCGGCCCGGCACCGGCGCCAGGAGGGCGAGCCCTGGTGGCACGAAATGCACGCGCTGGGCTGGAATTACCGGCTGAGCGACATCCATGCGGCGCTGGCGCATTCCCAGCTGAAACGCCTGCCGGCCTTCATCGAACGGCGCCAGGCGCTGGCGCGGGCCTATGACACGGCGCTGCAGGACCTGCCGGATACGGTGCGCCCGCTGGCGCGCACGCGCGCCTGCAATCCCTGTCTCCATCTTTATCCGGTGCGGATCGATTTCGAGGCGGCCGGGCGCTCGCGCAGCGCCGTGATGGACCGGCTGCGGGCACACGGTATCGGTACCCAGGTGCACTACATCCCGGTCAACGAGCAGCCCTATTACCAGGACCGCTATGGCCGGCAGGACCTGCCCGGCGCGCGCCGTTATTACGAGCGCACGCTGTCGCTGCCGCTGTTTGTAGGCATGGCGGACGACGACCCGCAACGGGTCGTGGACCGGCTGGCGCAGGTGCTGGGGCTCTAGAACAGGATTCTTTCCTGCGGAACCTGATCACGCTTCACCTGAGCGGTCGCGTGATCGAACCGGTGAACCGGTTCCCACTTCACCTGATCACGCTTCACTTGAGCGGTCGCGTGATCGAACCGGTGAACCGGTTCCCACTTCACCTGATCGCGCTTCAGGCGGCTTCGGCCTGTCCGATCAGCCGGCGCAGGGCCTTGCCGTCCAGCTGTTCCGGATTGGTGTTCGAGGCATAGCTGAACCCGTCGGGCACGAGATGCGCGCCGGTGGCCAGATAGCGGGCCATCAGCTTGGCGCTGTGCGCGGGCAGGATGGCGTAGCGGTCCTCCAGCTCCACCGTGGTGCGCGAGTCGTCTTCCGGGATCATGATCTCGTGCAGCTTCTCGCCCGGCCGGATGCCGATGATGCGATGGGGCAGGTCCGGCGCCATGGCGCGGGCCAGGTCGGCCGTGCTCATCGAGGGGATTTTCGGCACGAAGACTTCACCGCCGCGCGCCATCGCAAGGCTGGACATGACGAAGTTCACGCCCTGCTCGAGCGTGATCCAGAAACGCGTCATGCGCGGATCCGTGATCGGCAGTTCGCGGGCGCCGTCCTTCAGGAGCTTGCGGAAATAGGGAATGACCGAGCCGCGCGAGCCGACGACATTGCCGTAGCGCACGACCGAGAAAACCGGTCCGCCATCGCCGCCCATGTGCTGGGCCGCCGTGAATATTTTATCCGCGGCCAGTTTCGAGGCGCCATAGAGATTGATCGGGTTCGCCGCCTTGTCCGTCGACAGGGCGCAGACATTCGAGACGCCGCGTTTGATCGCCGCGCGGACCACGTTTTCCGCGCCCATGACATTCGTCTTGATGCATTCGAACGGGTTGTATTCGGCGATCGGCACATGCTTCAGCGCGGCCGCGTGGATGACGATGTCGACATCGCGCATCGCCTGGTCCAGCCGTGATTCGTCGCGCACATCGCCGATGAAATAGCGCAGGAAGGGATAGTCGCCGGGCGAAAAATCCTGAGCCATTTCATACTGTTTCAGTTCGTCGCGCGAGAAGATGATCAGCTTCTTCGGCTTGAACTCGTCGCAGATCGCCGCGGTAATCTGGCGCCCGAAGGAGCCGGTCCCGCCGGTGATCAGGATGGTCTTGCCGTCCAGCGGCATGCGCGGCTCGAGGAAGCTGCGCTGGGGCAGCAGCTTCTCCAGGGGCGTCTCGGGCGCAGTCCTGTCAGACATGCATGGCCTCGCGATTCGATTTCGATGACCGACGCTGCGCCGACAGGGTTAACGGCGCGTTAGGCCCTGCCGGAGCGGCGATTCTAGCAGGTTTTTGCCTCGCGGGCCGGAAAACCGGTGTCCGGCGCCGAAAAAAGTGTTTGGGAGCAAGTTGTTTACGCTGTGTGGCAACACTTTGTTTGCGTTCTGCGGCGACACTCTGCAACCAGGATAAAAGGGTATCGGATCGTGGCGATCGTCGGGATCAACCAGTCACTGCTGACCAGCTGGTATTCGGCTCGGGTCACCACCGCCACGGTGGGCTCGTCGCCGCTTGCCCAGTCGGCTGTCGGCCGCAGCCAGGCGGGCGAGGATGTGGCTGCGCCCTGGGAGCTGGAGTCCGAAAACCTGCAGACCCTCGAGGAGATGCGGCGCCGCGTGATGGCGACGCAGGATTTCTTCCTCGATCCGGGCCGGGAATTCTCCGATGTCGATGCGCCGGACGATCACAAGACCCTGTTCTCACTGCACCAGGGTCTCAAGCGCCTGGTCTCGCTGGCCGAGGAGGCCCGGGACAAGACGACCAATGACGCGCGCCGGATGATCCTGGAGAAAGCTTTCCAGAACGGTCTGGGCCAGCTCGACGAATACTTCCAGGACATGCGCCTGGAAGAGCTGACCCTGCTGAAGGGCGAGGAGCTGCGCAAGGTCGAGAGCGGTGTTGCCGTGTCGCGCGGTCTGTCGCAATTCAAGTCCGGCATCATCCATACAGGCGAGTTCGATGCCGAAGTGCCCGGCCTGACCGGCGACGTCCAGTTCAATATCTCGGTGAAGAAGAATGGCGTGACGACAGATGTCGCCATCAATCTCGCCGATATGGGCGGCCAGACGCGCAATCTCGACAACATCGTCGCGCACATCAATACCGAGCTGGAAGCGGCCGGCATGGTGACGCGCTTCGAGCGCACCAAGATCGGCGAGAAGAACGATATCGGCGTCATCCCCGGAAACGATCACGGCTTCCTGGTGCGCGGTGTATCGACGGAACAGATTTCCTTCTCCGCCCCGGCGGCCCAGCCTGCGCTCTATTTTGCCGGCGTGTCCGGCATCAACGAGACGGCCGGCGGCCAGATCGTCAAGCTGACGGACCTGGCCAGCGGCGACCCGTCGATCGGCTATTCCACCCGCTTCTCGGCCGACCCGACCAAGAGCGAGGTCGATATTGTCGGCGGCGAGGAGGGTGAGACCCGCACCAAGCTGGTCGACAATCCGCTCGAGATCCAGGCGACCGCTGCGGCGATTGATGGCGGTATCTTCGTGGTCGGCAAGACGACGGCTTCGACCGACGGGCAGACGCTGAAAGGCGAGCAGGACCTGGTCCTGGCCAGGTATGACTCCGCCGGCAACCGTGTCTGGAGCCGTGTGCTCGGCGCGGCCGACGATGCCGAGGGCGCCAGCGTCGCCGTCGATGCGGACGGCAATGTCGTCGTGACCGGCCAGGTGACCGGCGGTCTGGGCGACACGACCGATATCGGCGGCTCCGACAGCTTCGTGGCCAAGTATAATGCGGCCGGTGTCGAGCAATGGGTGCAGCGTTTCGGCGGCACCGGCGACGACAAGGGCACGGCCGTTGCGGTCGGCGATGACGGCACGGTCTATGTCGCCGGCAAGGCGGCCTCGGCCTTCGGCAATCAGCCGCACCAGGGCGGGGTCAGCGACGGCTATCTGCGCGCTATCGGCACCGATGGCCAGACGCTGTGGACCCGCCGTATCGGCGATGCCGGCGACGAGACGGTGTCCGCGATCGCGGTCGCCGATGACGGCAATATCCTGGTCGCCAGCAATGAAGGCGGCACGGCCGTGCTGCACAAGTTCGATGCGTCCGACAATACGGCGCCGGCCCTGTGGGAACAGTCGCTGGGCGATCTGGACGACG
>PANX01000109.1 GCA_002707795.1 Maricaulis sp. | reverse complement strand
TCTTCCCCCTGGGGAACATTTGCTCCCCCCTGGGGAACATTTGCTCCCCCCCCCCGGGGGCAGTTTGTGCTTTCCCCCCGCGCCCCACCCCGCCAGCACACAAGCCAGCACACAGCCCAGGCCCAGGACTGGCGGCAGGCGGGAGATCATCGCCAATGCGCGAACTCCACGGCATCCGACCCGGCCGGCAGCCGGATCACATCGCCGTCGCGGGCCAGGCGCACCGGCCCGTCAAACCGCGCCCGCGCCTCGCGCAGGAAAGCCGGCTCCATCAGCCGCGACGGCACCGGCGGCACGACATGGGTCAGCACGAGGGCGCGTGTGCCGCTGGCGGTCGCGGCCTCGGCGGCGCCGGCCGGCGTGGTGTGATAATCGAGAATATCCACCGTGATCGTCGCCAGACTGGCCAGACCGCGATCCGATGCGGCCTGCGTGATCGGCGCGACCATGCGCGGTTCCAGCGCCTCGACGATCAGCACGTCGGCGCCCTCTGACAGGACCGCAAAGCCCGGCGATCGCCCGGCATGCAGATCGCCGCTGATCACCAGCGAACGGCCGGCATGGTCGAACCGGTAGGCCACGGCCGGATCCGCCGGCGCATGATCGACCCGCACCGCACGCACGGCCAGACCATCATCCTGATAGACCGTGACAGGCGCGGTGCCGTCGCCGGGTTCGAAGACCGAGGCCGCCAGTCCGCGTCCGGCGGGCGGCGCGATGGCGGCGCCGTGATGGCCGGTGCGATAGGTGCTGTCGAGCGCATAGGCGGCGTTGAACCCGTCGACCACGCCCTCGACCCCCGGCGGACCGTATACCGGCAGCGGCGCTTCGGCGGCCCGGCCGATCCAGCGCTGCAGGCCCAGATCGCCCAGATCGCTGACATGGTCGGAGTGGAAATGCGTCAGGAAGGCCGCTTCGATCGCGCCGGTCGGCAGGCCGGACAGGAGCAGGTTCGCCACCGATCCCGACCCGCTGTCGACCACGAAGATCCGCTCGCCCGCGATCACCGCGACACAGGCCTGGGCCCGCGTCGGATCGGGCAGTGGCGAGCCGGTGCCGCAGAACATCACATGCAGCCCGTCGGGCAGTTCGCCCAGCCGGTCGCGGCCCACGCGTTCGGAGACCTGCCGGGCGAAGGCGCGCTCACCCAGGCCGGGCAGGAAGGCCCTGGCCGACACGGCCAGCAGCGCCAGCACACCCAGAACCACCGCCGCAATAAGGATCAGACGTTTCATGTGCTGTGCTCCGCCATGTGTTGAAGGGCGTCCTCGACGACCCAGAGCCGGTCCTGCCCCCAGACAGCGCAATCGCCGGCCCGGCAACTGGGCACGCCCCACAGGCCGAGCCCGGCGAGTTCGGTACGATGCCGTTCGGCCACCGCCCGCCAGCTCTCGTCCGCCAGGGCGGCATCGACATCGGCGCGGTCCAGCCCGGCACGCTCGGCCATGATCCGCAGGCCGCGATCGCTGCCGCCATCAATGCCTTCCGACCAGGCCCCGCGCAGGAAGCTCAGCAGGAAGGCCTCGCCCTTGCCCTGCCCGATCGCGCGATGCAGCACGGCCAAGCCACGCTCGGTCGGCCGCCCCAGCGGATCGGAAATATCGCCGAAGGGCAGGCCGAGCCGCTGCGCCTCGCGGGCGCAATCCTTGAGGAAATAGACGCCCTTGCGGCGCGGCACCGGCAGGCTGCGCATCACCATGGGCAGGACGAAATGGATATCGACCTCGACATTCCAGCGGCGCGCCAGCGCAAACACGCGTTCGGCCGCGAGATAGGTGTAAGGGCTGCGCAGGGAGGGAAAGAAGGTCAGCCGCGCGCCGCCGCAATCGCCCGTGCGGCTGCTCTCGTGCAGCACGGGGATTTGCGGCGTGAGGCCCGCATCGCCCGCCTCGCAGATCAGCCGCGCCTCGAGATGGTGCAGCCGGTCGGCCGCCCAGTACCATTCGCCCTCATACCAGAGCGTCGCCGACTGGAAATGCCCCAGCCGGTCGCGCAGGGCCTCGCCCGCCTGACGGGCCGCCGCGGCCCTGCCCCCGCCCGGCGGCAGATCCCCGCCGCTCCACAGGGCTGTATCGATGGCGGCAATGCGCTCCAGCGCATCGGGAGCCCCCAGACGTTCGGCCGCCGCCGCTTCGGCTGCCGCGATCCGGTCTGCAGACGGCGGATTGGTGAGATCCGGCACGTCCAGCCCCAGACGCCGCGCCAGCCGGGCGCTGTCGGCGAGGGCGAAGGCGTCGAGCTGGTCCGGTTCCGGCGCTACAGCCGCTTCCGGCAGGCCCACGAGATGGCAGACGACATCCGCATCGAAACGTTCGGCGAGCGCGCGCACGAGGCCCGGCATCAGCACGCTGGCCGGATCGCCGAAGCGGTGGAAGTAGAGGAATTGCCGCCCTTCCCCCCGCGCCTCCCGTTTGCGCTGTGCCGACCGGCGGGCCGCATCGCGCCGCTTCAGGCTGGTGATCCGGCGATAGACGAGACGTTTGAGCCCGTTACGCATGGTGATCCTCAATTGGGCCAGTGGACGTATTCGTCGTCCGCCGTGCGCGGCTCCAGGAGGTGCCGGTCGATGAAGACGGGCGGCTCGACGAGGCTGGGCCAGATCGGCTCGGCCTGTTCTGCGTCCAGCGCCTCCAGCCGTGCCATCATCGCGGCCAGGCGCGCCGGCTCGGCGTCAGCCAGATCGGTCTGCTCGGTCGGGTCTTCGGCCAGGTTGAACAGCCAGGTGCGCTGCGGATGCTCGGAGACCTGCAGCTTCCAGCCCTCGTGCAGCAGTACGCGATAATGGCCGGACCGCCAGAACAGGGCCCGCTCGGGCGCCGGACCGCCCGTGGCGACATCGATGAGATCGATCCCGTCAATGGTCCGGTCGCCCGGCAGGTCGGCCCCGGCGGCACGCGCCGCCGTGGTGAAGAGATCGACATGGGCAGCGGGCGCCTCGATGACGGTACCCGGCGTCACCCGCGCGGGCCATTCCACCAGCATGGGCACCCGGATACCGCCCTCGAAGAAGGTCGCCTTCCAGCCGCGATAGGGGGCGTTGAGATCGGCAAAGCCGATATAGCCCGGCGCGCCATTGTCGGAGGAGAAGACGATGATCGTGTTCTCCGCCAGCCCCTCCTCCGCCAGGGTCTCGCGCACCCGGCCCACGGCCCGGTCGACCGCCCGGATCATCGCTGCATAGATCCGCAGCCGCTCATCCTCGATATGGCCCAGCGCCTCGACGTCCGAACGCAGCGCCTGCAGCGGCGTGTGCGGGGCGTTGAGGGCGAGATAGAGGAAGAAGGGCCGGTTGCGGTTGGCCTGGATGGCGCTGACCGCCTGATCGGCAAAATAGTCGGTCATGTAGCCGTCCGGCGCAAAGCGCTGCGAGCCGTTCCAGCGCACGGCATAGTTCAGATTGGCCCACAGGAAGGGATCGATCGGATCGAAATCCTGGCGCAGATTGACCGCATCGGGATGGTCCGGCGGTAAAAAGAGCGCCGCGCCGGGATAGAAGCCGACCCATTCGTCAAAGCCCTGGTTCTGGGGCTGGAAAGGTTCCGCGGCGCCCAGATGCCACTTGCCGATGAACAGGGTCCGATAACCGCTGTCGCGCAGGATTTCCGCCATGGTGATCTCTTCCGGCGGCAGGCCCTGCTGGTCGGTCGGGATCGCCTCGGCGACCCGGTCCTCATGGAAGATCGCCTCGCGCGAGCCATAGTCGAACGAGCCGACCAGGCGGTGGAAGGCGACCGGCGCCGGTGTGAATTCAAAGCCGAACCGCGTGGCATAACGGCCGGTCATGATCGCCGCGCGCGAGGGCGCACAGGTGGCATTGCCGGCATAGCCGTTGACGAAGACCGCACCATTGGCGGCGATGGCGTCGATATTCGGGGTCGGCACATCGCCGGCCGCCAGCCCGCCGCCGAATGTGGTGATGTCGTTGATGCCCAGATCGTCGACCAGGATGACGATGACATTCGGCGACCGCTCGCCCGGGGCGGTATCGGCCGTCTGCGGCCCCTGATCCCAGACCACCTGTTGCGTCTCGCCGATCGGGTCGCGCCAGCGGTCGAGCATGCCGGGCAGGGCGATCCGGTGGGGCCAGGCCAGCGCCAGCGCGCCAGCCAGAAGAACGGCGATCCCGCCGAGAATGAAGAGCCAGCGCATCTCAGTCGTCCTTGCCCGTTGTCACGATGGTGCGCGCACCGCGCACGAAGGTCTCGGCCTTGTTCTTCGCCTCGCTGCCGCCCAGCAGTTCGGAAATATCGACCGGCACCTTGACACCTGCCTGTGCGGCGGGCCGGTCCTCGATCTGCGCGATCCAGCGATTGAGATGGGGGAAGGGCTCGCGGTCGACGCCGGACCAGAAGGCCGTGCGCGCCCAGCACCAGTTGGCGATGTCGGCGATGGAATAATCCCCGGCCAGATACTCGCTCTGCGCCAGCTGACCGTCGAGCACACCAAAGAGGCGCGCCGTCTCGGCCTGATAGCGCTGGATGGCGGCTTCGATCTTCTCCGGCATGTAGCGGTAGAAGACATTGGCCTGGCCCATCATCGGGCCCAGCCCGCCCATCTGGAACATCAGCCATTGCAGCACGGCCATGCGCTGTTTCGTGTCCGGCGGCATGAAGCGGCCGGATTTTTCGGCCAGATAGATCAGGATGGCGCCGGACTCGAAGATCGTCAGATCGGCCTCGCGATCGACGATGACCGGTATGCGGCCGTTCGGATTGAGGGCGAGGAATTCGGGGGTCTTCTGCTGGCCCTTCATCAGATCGACCGGGTGCACCTCATAGGGCAGCCCCGTCTCCTCGAGCATGACCGACACTTTCCAGCCGTTCGGCGTCGGCGCTGTGTAGAGATCGATCATCGCGGTCCTCCCCGGAATTTCGTCCTGCTCCAGCAGGCGATTTGACGTGACGCTAGATTGTGGCATTGTGCGTGTCAATTGTTTGCGTTCGAGCGGGAGACGCCTGGCATGCTGCAACCCATTCTTCGTGCGACGACCGGCCTGGCCGGCGCCGGCCTCGTCTTTCTGGGCCTTCTGGCCCTGCTGGTGCCGATGCGGCTGATGCCCCATGTCGGGCTGGAAAGCCCCGAGGCGCTGGGCCTCAACTTCATGCGCGGCGATGTCGCCGCCTCGCTCGGCCTGATCGGGCTTCTTGCCCTGCGCGCCGCGCTGGCGGGCGACGGCCGGCGTCTGGACATTCCGCTCGCCTGGGCCGGCCTCGTGATCGTGGGACGCCTGGTCGGACTGGTGCTGGATGACGGCGCCATGGCACACGCCTCCGCCCTCGTGCCGGGCCTCCTCCTCTTTGCCCTGATGATGCCCGCCCGCCTGTGGCTGCGCCCGGCCGGAGCGGCCGCATGAGCCGGCCGGTTCCCACCGATGGACGTCATGCCCGGCGCAATGCCAGCCGCGAGAAGATCACGCGCGCCTTCCTCGAATTCGTCCGCGAAGGGGTGAACGAGCCCGGCGCCCAGTCCGTCGCCGAACGCGCCGGCGTCAGCGTGCGCACCGTTTTCCGCTGTTTCGAGGACATGGAGGCGCTCTACCAGGAATTGTCCGCGGCCGTGCGCGCCGAATTCCTGCCGCGCGCCGTGCTGGATCTCAACACGGCCGACCGGATGGAGCGCCTGAAACGCCTCGTGGCCAACCGCGTGGCGATGTTCGGCGAGATGGAGCCCTATCGCCTGGCCGCCGAAAACTACCGCGACCGCTACGAGACTTTCGAGGACGACTACCACTTCCTGATCGCCAAGGAGCGCGAGCGCCTGGAGATCGCCATCAATCCGGACGGCGCACTGTCCGCCGAGCTCTTCGACGCGCTGACCGCCGTCACCGGCTTCGGCTACTGGCGCCGCCTGCGCTTCGATCTGGATCTCACCCGGGCCGGGGCTGCGCGGGTGATGGAGGTGTCGGCCTGCGCCATCCTGGACACGCTGGACCGCATTCCGCCGGTCGAGGACGAGGGCGGGGTAAGATGAGCGCGCCCCTCACCCTCTACGGCGTGCCGGCCTCGTATTTTTCCGGCAAGGCCCGCGCCTATCTGCGCAAGCAGGGCATTGCCTTCGAGGAGTATTCCAGCGCGCATCCGGGCTATGGCGAGCGCATCTTCCCGGCGATCGGGCGTTTCGTCCTGCCGGTGCTGGAAACCCCGGACGGCACGATCATCCAGGATTCCGACGACATTATCGGCTGGCTGGAAACCCACGCGGCGCCGCGCCTGAGCTGCCATCCGCCCGGACCGGTCCAGCAAGTGCTGTCGCACTTTTTCAACCTGGCGGGCAGCGAAGGCCTGATCCGCATGGCGATGCATTACCGCTGGAGCTATCTGGACCGGCAGGACCCGTTCATCGCCGCCGGCTTCATCCATGGCATCGCACCGGAAAGCCCCGCCGAAGAGGCCGATGCCCTCGCCCGCCCCATGATGGGCAAGCTGTCGGGCTATCTCGGCATTCTCGGCGTCAATCCCGGCACTATTCCGCATATCGAGGCCAGCTATCACCGGCTGCTCGACGCCTTCCAGGCCCATCTGGCGCACCATCCCTGCCTGTTCGGCGCCTGGCCAAGCCTGGGCGATTACGGGCTTTACGGTCCGCTGTTTGCCCATCTCGGCCGCGATCCGGTGCCCGCCTTCGAGATGAAGCAGCGCGCACCCCGCGTGTTCCGATGGACCGAGCGCGTTGGCGCGCCCAATCTCGATATCCTGGAATATCCCGGCTATCCGCATCACGGCTTCCTGCCGGACGATGCGGTGCCGGACACGCTGCTGGCGATCGCGCAGGTTCTGGCCGGCGAGCTCCTGCCGGAGATCACCGATCAGGTCGACGCCTTCAACCGCTGGGCATCGGAACAGACCGGCGGCGCCGGTGCGCGCCTGCTCGACAAGCCGCACAAGCGGGCCGTCGGAACCACCCAGACGCGTTGTTACGGCATCGACTTCACCTCCGGCGTCTCGCCCTACCGCGTCTACCTGCTGCAAAGACTGCAGGACGCGCTGGCCGCCCTGGACGACGGGCCGCGCCGGCGCGCTGCCGACTGGTTCGGGGCCGCCGGGCTGACACCCCTGTTCGACGCGAAGATCGATCGCCGCATTGCCCGGAAGGACAATGTCGAGGTCTGGGAGAGCGACTGATCATGACCCGCCACATCCTCACCACCGGCCTGGCCGTTCTGGGCCTTCTTGCCGCAAGCACCGGCACGGCCCCCGCCCAGGAAACGGACACGCGGCCGAACATACTGGTCGTGGTGGTGGACGATGCGGCCTTCATGGATTTCGGCGCCTATGGCGGCGAGGCCCGCACGCCGGCCATCGACGCCCTCGCCCGGCGCGGCATGCTGTTCACCGCCCACCGCTCGACACCGCTTTGCGCGCCCTCGCGCGCCATGCTGCTGACCGGTCTGGACGCACACCGGGCCGGCGTCGGCACCATTCCCGAAGTGATCCCGCCGGAACATCGCGGCGCGCCGGGCTATCGCCTGTCGCTGGATCCGTCGGTCGCCACCATCGCGGAAAGCCTGCAGGAGGCCGGCTATTACACCGCAATGACCGGCAAATGGCATCTGGGCCATGGCGCGGGCGAGACGCCGGACGCCCAGGGGTTCGAGCGCTCCTTTGCACTCGACGCCTCCGGGGCCGATAACTGGGAACAGAAATCCTACATGCCGTACTATCGCGGCGCGCCCTGGTTCGAGGACGGGCAACCGGCAACACTGCCGGAGGACTTCTATTCCTCGCGCTTCATCGTCGACCGCATGATCGACTATCTCGACGCGCCGGAGCGGGACGGCCGGCCCTTCTTCGCCTATGTCGCCTTCCAGGCCATCCATATCCCGCTGCAGGTCGATCCGGCCTATACCGACACCTATGTCGACACCTACGCCGGCGGCTGGGACGCGCTGCGCGAAGACCGGCTGGACCGCGCCATCGATCTCGGCTTCGTTGCACCGGACACGACGCTTGCGGAAACGCCGGACAGGCTGCGCCCCTGGGACAGTCTCACCGAAGAGCAGCGTACCCTCTACACCCGCTCCATGGCCGTGAATGCCGGCATGCTGGAGGCGATGGACGCCCATCTGGGCCGGCTGATCGATCATCTCGACGCGACCGGCGCGCTGGACAATACGCTGATCATTGTCACCTCCGACAACGGTCCCGAACCCAGCCATCCGGTGGGCGAGCCGGGCTTCCGCTTCTGGATGGCCCGCAACGGGATCAGCTGGGATGTCGAAACGCTGGGCGAGCCGGGCACCACGGCCTTTATCGGGCCGGAATGGGCCTTCGCCGCGGCCTCGCCGTTCAACCTGTTCAAATTCTACGCCTCGGAAGGCGGGCTGCGCGTGCCGCTGGTGATGGCCGGGCCGGGCATTGCACAGGGCGGGCGGGTCGGTGCCGCGACCAGTGTCGCCGATATCGCCCCCACCCTCGCCGACGCTGCCGGGCTCGACACCGGCCCGGCCCGCTTTGCCGGACGCTCGCTGGCCGGCCTGCTGACAGGAGCGCCGGACACCGGTTTCGCCGAAAGGAGTATCGGGTTCGAGGTCTCCGGCAATGCCGCCTTCGTGCAGGGCCGCTGGAAACTCGTGCGCAATCTGGCGCCCTGGGGCAGTGGCGAGTGGCAATTGTTCGACATCGAGGCCGACCCCGGCGAGACCACCGATCTGGGGGATAACGAGCCCCTTGTCCTCGCCCGCATGATTGCGTCGTATAATGAGTGGGCGGAGACCGCCGGCGTCCTGCCCATGCCCGAGGGCTACAGCGTGCACCGGCAGATTTTCCGCAACGCGATCCGCCGCCAGCTGAGCTTCTACTGGCCCTGGCTGGCCGGTATCGCCCTGGTCCTGGCCGGAGGCATCGGCATGATCGTCTTCAGCCGGCGCCGGGGCGCACAATAGAGAAAGCGGCGCACAAGGCCGTCTCTATGTCGCCCTTATGCACCGCTTATGGTGACTCTAGCGTGCTGCTGTCTTCGCAGCCTGCAGCATGTCGCGCTGGCCGACCCGCCGCACCGGGCCGCTGGAGGCATGGGGCGCCGCCACAGGGCAGCGCCCCATAAACCCTTTTTTCTAGAAGACCTTGCGGATGTCGAAATAGACCTGGCGGCCACGGATGCTGTGATAGGCGGCATCATAGCCATTGGTCTCGTCGGCGAGCGGCGGGTCTTCATCGAAGATATTGTTGGCACCGACGCGGATGCGAAGATTGTCGAGCGGACCCTGGCGGTCGAACTCGTACTCCACATAGGCGTTGGTCTGGGTCCAGGATTCCACGATGAACGGGTCGCCGTCCGGGTTCAGACCGGCCCCGGTGTCGATGAACTCGCTGGTGTAGTCGGCACGGATACCGGCACCCAGACCGTTCGGATGCGACCAGCTCAGGCTGGCACCGACCCGCCATTCCGGCTGGCCGTCCTGCATGATGATGTCGCCTTCCTGGGAGACGGTGATCTCGTCGGCAATCAGACCGCTGTCCACGGCGTCCCGGATCTGCTGGGCCCCCGGGGACAGGGCAATGAAGTAGGTATCGAGATAGGACGCGTTGATCTTCAGATTGAAGTCGCCGTAACGCGTGTCCTCGAGATCGTAGTAGAGCGCGTAGTCGATACCCGCGACCTCGATCTCTTCATTGTTGTCGTAGGTGTCCAGGATGTAGAGGATGTCACCCGCCGGATCGAGCCCCGCCGCGGTGAAGTAGTCGATATCATCCTGGTCGGGCGTGTCCCGCACGACGTTGGGATTGGACGACCCCTGCAAACGGAGCAGGTAGTCGAGGCTGATGTGGTTCTCGGCACCGAACACGCCAACCACGCCTTCGCGCTCGATTTCCCAGCGGTCGACCGTGACTGTCAGCGCATTCAGGAAGCTCATCGGCCCGCTGAACCCGCGCGGTTCCAGCACCACACCGAAGGTAATGTTGGTGTCGTCTTCCGGACCGATATCGTCGGCCACAGAGCGACGCTCCGTCCGGCCGACCGAGAAGCCGGTACAATCGGCGAAGGTGGCAAAGGTGCCGTTGCGCACGCCGGCTTCGCAGAAATAGCTGTCTTCACGGGCGTTCGACCGGTCGACACCTTCATTGATGACGATCAGGTTGGGTGCCCGGAAGCCCTCGGAATAGGCGCCGCGGAACATCAGCCCCTCGAACGGCCGCCATGCAGCCGCCACACGCGGCTTCAGACCGCTGCTGCCGAAGTCGGAATAATCCTCGATACGCGCCGCAATCTGCACATCGAACGTATCCACCAGCGGGATGTTCATGTCCGGGCTGACCAGCGGAATGGACGCTTCCATGAAGGCGCCGAGCACGTCGCGCGATCCGCTGGAGTCCGGGGTCGGGCTGGTGCCGTAGATGTCGGTCTGGCTGACCTCGCCCGTCACCATGTCCGTGAAGGTGATCGTCCCGTCGACCCGGTCATCGCGGTTCTCGTCATAGGCCTCGTAACGCGCTTCGACTCCGGCCGCGATGCCGATCGCACCGCCCGGCAGAGAGAACACGTCGCCATTGGAGACCTTGAAGTCGATCAGGGCGAGTTCTGTCGTGCTTTCGCGGACCACATCGACCAGGAAGGGATCGATCAGGTCACGGGAATTGGCCGTCGCATCGCCGATCGACGGATTGTCCGGATCGCCGCCATTGAAAATGTTGTAGACATTCGGCGTTTCGTTGAAGAGTGCCTGCTGGAAGAGAGTCCGCGAAATCGAGTTGTTAACGGTGTCTTCCGCATAGCCCCGGTTATAGAGCAGCGCGCTGTCCCAGTCCCAGCCATTGGCAAATTCGCCGCGGGCACCGCCCAGGGCACGCCACTGGGTGTTGATGACCTCGATGTCCCGGAAACCGACATCGACAAAGCGATAGCGGCCGCCATCGGTGAAGACCGGCAAGCCTTCGGCGGGCACATTTGTCAGGCCCGGCAGGCGGTTCGGGTTGATTGAACCATCCGAGAAGGTGATCGGGCCGAACGGGTTGTAGTAATAGTTCGCCGGCACCGAGATATTGGTCGCCGCAATCCCGTTGCGCGGTTCGTTGGTCGACCGGGTTTCGGCATAATAATAGCCGAACTCGGCATACAGACGCACACCATTGTCCAGATCGTGATTGACGAAAGCGAAGCCGTTGAAACGATCCCGGTCGGAAATGATCGAGCGATCATAGGCGCCGTCAAAGCGCAGGTTGCGATCGAGACTGCCATCATCGATACAGAGATTGGCGACCGAGAGGGCACCGGCCGTGTCGGCGCGGCACCCCGCGAAACTGGTCGGCTGGAAGTGGAAGACACCGGCCGTCGATGTCAGGGTCGTTCCGTTCTGGCGGACGCGGGTGCTCGATGTCGTGTTGAGCGTCCACTGACCCCAGGGCGACTGGGTCGCCCGGTTGTCGAAGGACACATCGCCCTCGAAGCTCGTCCCCACCAGGAAAGGCCGCAGGTCTTCGCTGGCTGCCAGCGGAACTTCCGACGCGAACAGGCCATCACGGCGCGAGTACTCCGCCGAGATGGAGACATTGGTCCGGCCTTCGTTGAAATTGTCGCCGGCCTTGACGGTCAGCGTCTGCTCGTCGAGACCGTTGCCGGTCGCGAACAGATGGCGCGCCCGGACATAGAGCCCCTCATAATCGTCATCGAGAATGGTGTTGAACACACCGGCCACAGCGTCGGTGCCGTAGATGGCCGAAGCGCCGTCATTCAGCACTTCGACGCGCGAAATGCCGGCAACCGGCAGGGCGTTCACATTGGTCGTCGTGACCGGGGTCGACAGTTCGGCCTGGGTCGACGGGTGATTGACCACGCGGCGGCCGTTCAGCAGCACCAGCGTACCGCTCGAGCCGATCGAGCGCAGATTGATCGACGCGACGTCCCCGCGCGCATTGTTGTTGGTGGTGTTGTTGTCCGTACGGAACTGCACGCTGCCCTGGGCCGGAAGGGCGCGGATCAGATCCTCACCATCCACGCCGCCGATCGCGGCAATGTCCGCCTCGCCGATGATCGTCACCGGCAGAGCTTCGTTGATCCGGGCACCCTGGATGTTGGTACCGGTGACAACGATCACATCCTCATCCTGCTGGGACGGCGCAGCGTCCTGAGCGAGCGCAGTGCCGCCGATTGCCAGCGCACCCAGCGCGATTCCCGACCTTAAGATTCCCCTGAACGACATTCCTTGCCTCCCGTTCTTTATACAGACGACGAGAGCAATCGTGCTGAACAGTGTCAACAAAAAAAGATACACGCGGTTCAAATTTCATACGACAACTGGAAACGGCGTACGGGCGAAGGCTGATGCTGGTCGTTTAAAGAGACGAGGCCGCGCTCGAGCGACGTTCACGCTTCATCGCCCTGAAACCCGCAAGACGCGGACGGGTCAGCAGCCACAAGTGCCGCTGAGGCCGATGCGCCAAGACCGGGCCGCGGCCGGCGCCAGGGCGTTCAACATACGTGATGACCCAGCCCCCTGAATTCCGGCCAGGGAATGGTAGAGTCCATCGAGAAGAGGATGGACGATGCGCAAGAGCCGTTATTCG
>PANX01000108.1 GCA_002707795.1 Maricaulis sp. | reverse complement strand
TGTCGTCACCATCGACACCCGCAATGACTATGAGGTGCGGATCGGCCGGTTCGACGGTGCCGTGAACCCGCACACGGCCAGTTTCCGCGACTTTCCCGACTGGTTCCGCCAGTTCCGGGCCGAGCGTCCCAATACCCGTATCGCCATGTATTGCACGGGCGGCATCCGCTGCGAGAAGGCGACGGCTTTCGTGAAGGCGCAGGGCATTGACGAGGTCTTCCACCTCAGGGGCGGCATCCTGAAATATCTCGAGACCGTCGATCCCGCCGACAGCCTGTGGCAGGGCGAGTGCTTCGTCTTCGACCGCCGCATCGCGGTCGGTCACGGTCTTGCGCCGGGCACGCACGATACCTGCCATGGCTGCCGCGAGCCGCTGGCGCCGGAGGACCTGAAATCGCCGCTCTATGTCGATGGCGTCAGCTGTCCGCACTGCCATGATGCGCGGTCACAGGAGCAGCAGGCCCGCTATGCCGAACGTCATCGCCAGGAACAGATCGCCGAAATCCGCGGCGAGCGCCATGTCGGGCGCCGCACGGAGGCGGAATGAGCGCCGGTGCGCCCATCCTCTACTCCTTCCGCCGCTGCCCCTATGCGATGCGGGCGCGTCTGGCCCTGCACGCGGCCGGCATCGCTGTCGAGCATCGCGAGATCCTGCTGCGCGACAAGCCGCAGGCCATGCTGGACGCTTCGCCGAAGGGCACCGTGCCGGTGCTCGTCCTGCCGGACGGGCGCGTGCTGGAGGAAAGTCTCGACGTCGCGCACTGGGCGCTGACGCAGAACGATCCGGAAGACTGGCTCGCGCCCGGTGACGAGATGGCGCCGCTGATCGCGCGCTGCGATGGCGACTTCAAACACCATCTCGACCGCTACAAATCCGCCTCCCGCCACGACACCGACCCGGCCGAGCATTTCGAAGCCGGCAGCGCCTTTCTCGCAGAGCTGGACGCGCGGCTGTCCGGCGGCGGCCAGTTGTTCGGCGCACGGATGTCGCTGGCCGATGCCGCGATCTTCCCCTTCGTGCGCCAGTTCGCCCATACCGACCGCGAGGCCTTTGACGGGTTGGGGCTGTCCGGCGTGTCGCGCTGGCTGGACGATCACCTCGCCTCGCCGCGCTTTGCCGCCGTGATGGCCAAGCATCCGCTCTGGTCGCCGGACGGTCCGACGGGCTGACCGGAAAAACCGAATTGCGGATTCCGCGCAACACAGATCGTCAAAACGGGTTTTGGGGGTAGCGAATCGCTGTCATCGAACCGAAATATTCTGTAGCGGTCCTGACGGATTGTGCAGGCGCAGCATTCTGCGCCCCTCCACCCCCCAGCCGCACGCCATGGCGACTGAAAGATCCCCGGAAGCCCGCGCTTCCGGGGATTTTTTATGATCGCAAGGAGGCGTATCCTTAACCGACGCACGCGAGGGTCCCGGAACCTGTACCGCGCCTGGTGCGGGCGTTTTTCATCGTCCTTTCCCGGGAGACATCCTTGCGCAAAACACTTCTGGCGGCCGGTTTCGGCCTTGCAATCCTCCCTTCCGCCCAGGCCCAGCACTGGACCTATGAAGGTCATGAAGGCCCCGATCACTGGGGCGAGCTGTCCGAGAGCTGGGGCGCCTGTTCCGCCGGCCAGCAGCAATCGCCGATCGATCTGGGCACGGCCAGCGGGCTGAGCCTGCAATCCATGGCGATCGACTGGCCGGAGACGATCCCGGGCACGGTGATCGACAACGGCCACACCATCCAGGTGAATGTCGAACCGGGCGCCAGCCTGACCATTGCCGGTCATGAATACGCTCTCGTCCAGTTCCACTTCCGCGCCGCCAGCGAACACACGATCAATGGCCGCCATGCGCCGATGGAAGTCCATTTCGTCCATGCCGACAGCGAGGGCGGTCTCGCCGTGATCGGCGTGATGATCGAGGCCGGCGCGCCGCTGGCGAGCCTCGGCTCGGTCTGGGCGGTCAATCCGCAGCCCGGCGGATCGGGCGGCGTCGCCGCCTCGATCCATCTCGGCGAATTCCTGCCGGCCGACCGCAGCGCCTGGCGCTATGCCGGCTCGCTGACCACGCCGCCCTGCAGCGAGGTCGTCACCTGGACGGTCTTCCGTCACGCCGTCACCGCAAGTGACGCGCAGATCGCCTGGTTCGAGGACCGGCACCCGCACTCCTACCGTCCCGCCCTGCCGCTCAACCGCCGTCACGTCCTCCAGATCGGCGGTTAGCAAAAAGCCCCGGACCTTGAAGGTCCGGGGCTTTCTCTTTTCAGGGCCGGAAGGCGCCTATTCCCAGAAATAGGGCTGGCGCTGGCGATCGCCCGTGACCAGCTCGTTCATCGTCTCCGCCTCGTAGAGACGGCCATTGAGCATCACGTATTCGATCTCGTCGGTATTGCCGATATCCTCCAGCGGGTTTGCCCGCAGGAAGACGAGGTCGGCCAGCTTGCCTTCCTCGATCGTGCCGAGATCATTGTCGAAGCCGAGATGGCGGGCCGGCATCACCGTCGCCGTCATCAGCGCCTCGAGCGGGCTGAAACCGCCGCGCGCGAAGGACCACATCTCCCAGTGGGCCGCCAGGCCTTCCTGCTGACCGTGGGCACCGATGGACACATCGACGCCGCGCTCGAACAGCATGTGGGCCGTGCGGGCATTGTCGTCATCGACGAAATCCTCTTCCGGCGCCGTCGTGCGGCGTACCGAGGAGGCCTGCAGCTGGCGCGGCGGCGCATGCCGCGACAGGATCGGATGCTCCCAGACATTCATCGCCTGGCGCCAGTAGGGATCGCCGGCCAGACCGCCATAGGTCACCGTCAGCGTCGGCGTGTAGGCGACCTCGGTCTGGGAATACATCTGCAGCACGTCTTCATAGATCATCGAGAGCGGCAGATTGTGTTCGATCGAGGTATTGCCGTCCGCCACCATGGCCATGTCCATGTGGTAGTTGGAGCCGCCTTCGGCGACCACTTCCAGGCCCGCCTCTATCGAGGCCGCCACAACCTGCTGGCGCTGGTCGCGCCGCGGCTGGTTGTAGTTCTTGATCGAGTGGGCGCCCTGGGACGCCAGGCGGAAGACGTGCTCGCGCGCATCCCCGATCGAGTTGATCTCCGCATAGACCGACGGCGCGCGGGCGCCGTAGACGATCTCGCCGGTGGAATAGATACGCGGGGCGAGATAGGTGCCGGCGCGCTGGTATTCCGAGGCGGTGAAGATATGGCTCGCCCGGCTGGACGGGTCATGGATCGTGGTCACGCCCAGCGCCAGGTGCGCGACGGCCGACCAGTTCTGCTCCGGCACCAGATCGCCCGTGCCCTGCGGCCCGTGGGCGTGGGCGTCGATGAAGCCCGGCGTGATCGTCATGCCGTTGGCATTCACCACACGGGCGCCTTCCGGCACCTCGACATCGGCACCGACAGCGACAATCCGGTTGCCCTCGATGATGATATTGCCGGCTTCGATGACACCGCCATCCTCGCCGGCCATGGTGATGATGCGGGCGCCGGCGATCGCCGTCACCCCCGACGGCCGGTCGGCCGTGGCCGTCATGGCCAGGCTGATGCCGCTTTCCGGCGGGGTATATTCGGTCTCGCGCGCCGGATCCGGACGGAAGTCCGCCAGCGGCACGGAGAAGAATTCCGGTCCCATCGACCAGTTGAGATGCGTGCCGCCCTCGCTCCAGTGGAAATAGGTCGCGCCATTGCCCGACACTTCCACCGTCGGCAGGGCCGAACCGTTCGATCCGCCCGACACCGATTGCGGTCCCGGCGGCAGCGGCATCACGAACACATCGTAATTCTGGCGGAAAGCCACATGGGCGCCATCGGGCGCGACCTGGTATTCGGTGATCATCTCGCCGGTGATGTGGGTGCGTTCCTCATGACCATTGAGATCGACCGAGACGAGGCTGGCGCCGTCGCCGCCACGGGTGAAATAGACGCGGTCGTTCGAGGCACCGAAATGCGGCAGCGAACCGCTGTCGGTCACTTCGGTCATCTCGCCGCCTCCGGCCGGCACGCGGTAGATGCCCGTCGTTTCCGACCATTCCGGCGCGGTCAGATAACCGCCGCTGTCCTTTTCGAACACCAGGGTCGAGCCGTCCGGCGAGAAGCGCGGATTGGCGTAATGCCCCGGTTCCGGCGTCACCGTGCGCTCGCGGCCGCCGCGGGCGGACACGGTGCGGATCGAACCGAGTTCCTGGTCGTCCCAGGCGACAAAGGCGATGGTGCGTCCGTCCGGCGACCAGGTCGGCGTGATCTCGCGGCGCTCGCCCGGCTCGGCGCGGGTCAGGCGGCGCGGCTCGCCGCCGGCCGCATCGCGCACCCACAAGACGCCCAGGCTCTCGAACACGATCTGGCTGCCGTCCGGCGAGGCGGTGGCAAAGCGCGGCATGCGCGTGGTGAAGGTGTCCGGCGCCACCTCGACCTGCGGCCGCGGCGGATCGATCACGTCGCGCGTGTCGGAGACTTCAAAGGCAATATCCGTCACCGCGCCGGAGGCCACATCCACCGAATGGAAGGTGCCGTCGGCCCAGTAGACGATGGCGCTGCTGTCCGGCATCCAGTCCATGTTCGGATACATGCCGGTCACGCCCCAGGTTTCCTGCATGTCCTGGTCGACGGTCTCGACCAGACGGCGTTCCTCGCCCGAGCGCAGATCCTTGATGTAGAGGCCGGACTGGATGCGGTCGCGGCGGATGAAGGCCATGTAGCGGCCATCCGGAGACGGCGCCGGACGCACGGCACCGCCGGCCCCCTCGACCACCGTGTCGATCTCGCCGGTTTCCAGGTCGTAGCGGCGGATATTGAACAGTTCGGTGTTGGAATCCTGGGCGTAGATGAAGGTATTACCCGAGGTCACATTCTGCGTGTAATAGACGTAGCGGCCGTCCGGCGAGAAGATCGGCTCGCCCAGCTCCTTCTGGAAATTCTCGTTGGGACGCTCGACCAGCTGCACGCCGTTTCCGCCCAGCACGTGATACATCCAGATCTCGCCGGTGCCAGCCGAACGCTGGGTGGTGAAGTGCTTGCGCGCCGCGATATAGCGGCCCGACGGGTGCCAGGTCGGATTGTTCAGGAGACGGAAGCTCTCATCCGTCAGCTGGCGGGCATCGGACCCGTCCGCATTCATGATCCAGATATTGTCGCCGCCGCCACGGTCCGAGGTGAAGGCGATCCGGCTGCCATCCGGCGAAAAGCGCGGCTGGTACTCCCAGGGCAGGCCGGAAGAGATATTCGTCGCGACACCGCCGCCGACCGGCATGGTGTAGATATCGCCCAGCATGTCGAAGGCAATCGTCTGCCCGTCCGGGCTGACATCCAGCGACATCCAGCTGCCCTCGCTCACCTCGATGGGAATCGAGCGTGTCGGCAGCGGCGGATTGGCAACATCCCATTCCGCCTCGTCATTGTCCTGGAAAGCCAGGCCCGGCGCGCTTGCCAGAATGGTCGATGCCGCCAGTGTTGCAATAAATCGGGTCATATACCCCTCCCCAATACGTGTTTTCGCCGCGGAGCATAGGTCGCCCCCAAGGTGGCGACAAACTTACCGTTCTGTGAGGTTGGGGATGGGGGGAATACCATGCAATGCAAAGCCGTGTATCGGGAGACACGCTGCGATCCTTCCCCTTGATGGGGAAGGTGGGCCGAGGCGGAGCCTCGGGTCGGAAGGGGTGAATCCCGGTGGCGGCGCTTTGAGCACAAAACGGCAGACACCTCGCCGCCACCCCATCCACCACGCCTTCGGCGCGGTCCCCCTTCCCCATCAAGGGGAAGGATGGGCAATCCTCAGTGCGATCCGCCCAGCCGGCCCGGCTTCACCTTGTAGTCGACGGCGAGCCCGTAGGCCGGGTCGTCGTCGCTGTCGACCATCAGCTGGCCGGCGCGCGAGAGGAGGCGGTGGCAGTCGCGGCTGAGATGGCGCAGTTCCAGCTGCTTGCCGGCGGCCTCGTATTTGGCCGCCAGGTCTTCCAGCGCCTGCAGGGCCGACTGGTCGACGACCCGGCTGTCGGCGAAATCGACCACCACACGGTCCGGGTCGTTCTCGATGTCGAACAATTCCATGAAGCCGGCGGTCGAGCCGAAGAAGAGCGGTCCCTCGATGCGGTAGACCATCTGCCCCTCCTCACCCGCGACCTGGCGTGCATGGATGTGCGAAGCCGCCTTCCAGGCGTAGACCAGGGCCGAGACGATCACGCCGACGATCACCGCCACGGCGAGGTCGGCATAGACCGTCACGCCGGTGACCAGGATGATGACGAAGGCGTCCGAGCGCGGGATGCGGGTCAGGATGCTCAGGCTCTGCCAGGCGAAGGTGCCGATCACCACCATGAACATCACGCCCACCAGCGCGGCCAGCGGGATCTGCTCGATCAGGCTGGAGCCGACGAGGATGAAGGCCAGCAGGAAGAGCGCGGCAGAAACGCCGGCCAGGCGCAGGCGGCCGCCGGATTTCACATTGATCATCGACTGGCCGATCATGGCGCAGCCGCCCATGCCGCCGAAGAAACCGGTCACCAGATTGGCCACGCCCTGGGCGACGCATTCCCGGGACGCCCCGCCGCGGCGGCCGGTGATCTCGCCGACCAGGTTGAGGGTCAGCAGGCTCTCGATCAGGCCGATCGCCGACAGGATGAAGGCATAGGGCAGGATGATCTGCAGCGTCTCCAGGCTCAGCGGCACCATCGGGATATGGAATTGCGGCAGGCCGCCCTCGATCGAGGCGAGGGCGCCGACGCGCGGCACCCGCAGGCCGAAACCGATCACCAGCGCTGCGACCACACCGATAGCCACCAGCGGCGCGGGAACCACTTTCGTCACCTTCGGGACCACCCAGATCAGCGCCATGGTCAGGGCCACCAGGCCCAGGGTCAGGATCAGCGGCCAGCCGGTCATCCAGACATGCTCGCCGGCCTCATTGACCACTTTGAACTGTTCCAGCTGGGCCAGGAAGATCACGATGGCCAGGCCGTTGACGAAGCCCAGCATGACCGGGTGCGGCACCATGCGGATGAACTTGCCCAGTTTCAGCACGCCGGCCGTGATCTGGATAATCCCCATCAGCACGACGGTGGCGAACAGGTATTCGATCCCGTGTTCGGCCACGAGATGCACCATCACCACGGCCAGCGCGCCGGTGGCGCCGGAAATCATCCCCCGGCGGCCGCCGATCAGGGCCGTGATCAGGCCGACGATGAAGGCGGCATAGAGCCCGGCCAGCGGCGGCACACCGGCCACGAAGGCGAAGGCCACCGCTTCCGGCACCAGGGCCAGGGCGACGGTCAGGCCGGCCAGCAGCTCGATCCGGATGCGCGACGGGGTCAGCGGCGGCAGGGTGCCCCGGTCGCGGACAGACGCGGCGAGACGTTCCGTGAAGGCGGCAAGAGAGGTGCGGATCATGGCTGGGTCCGTTGTTCGGCGAGACCGGCATTATGCAGGTCCCGCGGCAGGATGTCGCGATGCCGCCTCTTATGCTGCAACGCAGCAGATGGCCACCCTTGCAACGCATTGCCGATGAAAAATGATCGTCAAGGTCGCATTAACTACGCTTTTCAACGAAATATTTGTCTCGATCTGCGCATCCTGAGCCGGAACCAAGGGGATTTGACGTGGATTATTCGAGCGTTGCGAAGCCGTCCGGCACCGGCCCTGCCAATGATACGTCCGAGCCGATCCGGCCCGCCATCGCCGACACGGCGTCGCTGACCCGTGCCCAGCTGAAGGCCCAGGCCCGCGCGCCGCAGCACCGCGTGAACCGCAAGGCGCTGAGCCATATCCTGCAATCCCTCGATATTTTCGTCACCGTCATCGTCGTAGCCGCCGGCGGCTATGCCATGTCCGGCGGACGTGTGACCGAAGTCGCCGCCGGCGAACTCCTGCCGGTCGTCGCCTTCGCCGTCCTGGCTCCGGCGTTTCTGATGCTCGGCGGTGTCTACCGGATCGAACCGCGCGAGGTCGGCCTCTATCGCGTCGCCCGAGCCTTCATCGCGACCGGCCTGGCCGGAACGGCCATCACCGCGCTTGCGCTCGTCACCGCACCGCGCGCCACTGAACTGGTTGCCCTGTTCGCCATGACCGGTGTCGGCGCGCTGACCGTCCTGCACATCATCTATGCCGTCTTCATCGGTCACTGGGCCCGCGCCGGCCGCCTGGCGCGCAATGTCGTGCTGGTCGGGGCCACGCCGAATGCCCGCAAGCTGATCGCCGCCAATGCCGGGTCCGGCACGGTGAATGTCGTCGGCGTGTTCGACGACCGCAAGTCGCGCAGCCCGGCCGCCCTCGCCGGCGCGCCCTATCTCGGCTCGACCGACGATCTGTTCTCCTGGCCGCTGCTGCACGAGGTCGACCGCATCATCCTCACCGTGTCGCCCAAGGCTGAACAGCGCGTGCAGAGACTGCTCGCCAAGCTGCGCGCCCTGCCGCACTCGGTCTGCCTGCTGCTGGATCTGGACAGTTTCGATCCGGCCGAAACCTCGCTCGACGATATCGTCGGCGTGCAGGCGGCCCGCATGAACGGTGTCGAGGAACGCCTCGGCCATCTTGTGCTCAAGCGCCTGACCGACCTGACCTTCAGCCTCGTCATGTCGGTGCTCGCCCTGCCCGTGATGGCGCTGATCGCGCTGGCGGTGAAGCTGGACAGCCCCGGCCCTATCCTGTTCCGCCAGACCCGCGAAGGCTTCAATGGCCGTCCGATCGAAGTGTTGAAATTCCGCACCATGCGCCACGATCCCAGGGGCCAGGACGGTCCGGTGCGCCAGGTCGAGTTCGACGATCCGCGTGTCACCCGTATCGGCGGCTTCCTGCGCAAGACCTCGCTCGACGAGCTGCCGCAGCTGTGGAATGTCGTCGCCGGCTCGATGTCGCTGGTCGGTCCGCGCCCGCACGCGCCGGGCATGCGCACCGGCGGGACGGAAACCTCCAAACTGGTGGCCGAATACGCCCACCGTCACCGCGTGAAGCCGGGCATTACCGGCTGGGCCCAGATCAACGGCTCGCGCGGTCCGCTGCATTCCCCCGAAGCCGCCCGCGAACGTGTCCGTCTGGACGTGGAATACATCGCCCGCGCAAACTTCTGGTTCGACCTCTGGATCATGCTGCGCACCCTGCCGGCCCTGCTCGGCGACAAGGTGAATATCAGGTAGCGCATCGCCGCTTTCCCCGGATCCTCCCCTCTGCTTTCCCAGGAGGAGCAAAGCGAATTCCGGGGCCGGGGGAAATACTGTCGAGCGTGCAGGACGACTAGGGGCACAACGCCACAACCGTCTCCGTCACCCTGACGAAAGTCAGGGCCCAGTTCACAAGGCTGGGCGGTCGCGAACGTGCGTTCGTCGTGCTTGCCTGCTGGCCCGTTTCTGAGCTTCAAACGCCCGAATTCCGCTACGCGGTCTGGGTCCTGACTTTCGTCAGGATGACGGCGTGGGGAGACGAACAATCTTGCCCCACTTGCCAGGACTGTTGTTCAACCTGAGGAAAGTGGTGTGATTGGGGAAATGCGGGGATCAAACCCCGTAAAACCCAGTCAACCGGTTCAGCTTGCGCATGACCTTCCCCGTCAGGCGCGCGACCTGTCCGGTGCGTTCCGGGTGGGCCCAGTCGGAGGTGTCCAGTACGGCCTTGCGGGCGGCGCCGGCCCAGCCGGCGGGCGCGCAATAGCCGCCGGCAAGCCCGACCTGGCAGGTCGCCAGATCCTTCTTGAAGGCAAACTGGCTGGGGCCGAGATCGACGCCCTTCTGGCCGGCTTCGGCGGCGCGGCGGGCGCTTTCCACCATCAGCACGAGGCCCGGGCTGATCGCGCCGAGATCGCGGTCATAGGCGGGGAACCAGTATTGCACCAGCCGCTCGCTTGCCATGCCGACATGGACGGCGGCAAACTTGCCGTCGATTTCCAGGCTGGAGCAGACGCCCCAGAATGTGTCGCTGCGCCGGCGCAGCACGGCTTCGAGCAGTTTACGGGTCCAGCCGACGGAGAACACGTCGAACACGCCGGTCTCGCGATACTGCGCCTGTTTCCAGGCCAGCATCTGCGCCATGGCTTCGGGACGCGTGTCGTGCATGGTGAAGCGATGGCCGCCCTCGGCCTCTTCCAGACGGCGGAAACGCGTGCGGATATTGCGCACGATCTTGGAATTGATCGAGCGCCGGTTCTCGTGCCAGGCGTCGAACCCGTCCGAGACATCGATGATCCAGCCACCATCATAGCCCAGCGTGTGCGGCCGGAAGGCCGGCTGGCTGGCAAGCGCGCTGTGGAACAGGAAGATCGGGATGCCCGCGCCCTTCAGCCAGGCCATCAGGTCGACCGGGCGGCCCGGCTCGCCGATCACGCCATGCACATCGCCCAGCGGTCCGGCGAGCGGCCGCGCAAAGCCGAACTTGCCCGTGTGCAACGGCAGGAAGCCGACCGGCACGCCGTTTTCGCGCACCGTGACCACACGCGTATCCGCCCGCACTTCCTCGCAGCATTCGGCAAAGTCGAGCGCGAAATACGGGCTGGCGAGCGCCGCGTCATTTGCTACGAATTCGGCCCAGGCCTCGCGCTCGTCGGCAGCGAGATCACCGGGTTTTTTCAGTGCCACATCCATGGTGATGAGCCTGCGTCATTGTCCCCGCTGCAACACTAGGTCGAACCCCTTATCAGGACATGAAGATTCCTGATGCCGGTCGCCTCCCGCGCGGCATCGCGCTTGCATGGTTCGCCTCAAGGGCGAGTGGAGCGTTTCATGCTTGGACGGTATCTTCTGGGTTATCTGCCGGTACAGGCCGCACAGGGGCTGGTCGGCTTTGGCAGCGTCGCCGTCTTCACGCGGCTGATGGCGCCGGAAGATTATGGCAGCTACGCCCTGGCGCTGGCCGCCATGTCCTTGACCCACATCCTGATTTTCACCTGGCTGGAAGCCGCTGTCGCACGCTTTCATGCGCGCGCGGAGCGCCGCGGCCGGATGCGCGAACACCTGATGACGGCCTATGCGGTCTATGCCCTGATCGCGCTGGTCGCGGGCACGGCGCTGATCGGCCTGGTCCAGATCCTGCCGCTGGACGAACGGCTCAAAACGGCACTCGCCTTCGCGGTCGTCGCGCTCCTGCTGCGCGCTGCGATGCAGATCGGTATGGAGACCCACCGCGCCCAGGGCGATGTGCGCCGTTTCTCCGCCCTGGAAGCGAGCTATCTCATGCTCGGCTTCATGATCGGTGTCGGCCTCATTCTGACGACGGATCTCGGTGCCGCCGGCATTTTCATCGGCCTGGCCGTGGCCGCCGGCGTGATGCTGGTCTTCGACCTGCCGGTGATGCTGAACCGCGCCCGCGGCGGCAGGCGCCAGAGCGTGCGCGTCGCCGCCTATGCCGCCTACGGCCTGCCGGTGACGCTGTCGCTGATCTTCGAACACCTGCTCTCGGTGGGCGACCGTTTCCTGATCGCCGGCTTTCTCGGCCAGGGCGCGGTCGGCATGTATGCCGCCGGCTACGGTCTCGCCGACCGGCTGCTGGACATCATCTTCATCTGGTTCGGCGCGGCCGTGTGGCCGATGACGATCCGCGCCCTGGAACAGGACGGCAAGGCTGCCGCCCGGGCGGTCGCCGGACAGGCAGCCGGGCTGATGGGCCTGATCGCCTTCCCCGCCGCCGCCGGGCTCGCCCTGGTCGCACAGCCGCTGACCAGCGTGCTGGTCGGCGAGGCGCTGCGCGAGGAGGCCGCCCGCATCCTGCCCTGGATCGCCCTGTCCGGACTGATGAACGGCATGATGACCTATTATTTCCACGAGGCCTTCACCCTCACCCGCCGCACCGGTGTGATGGCGGCGATCATGAGCGCCTCGGCGATCCTCAATCTGGGCCTCAACCTTGTCTTCATCCCGGCTTTCGGCCTGACCGGCGCCGCGCTGGCGACGGTGCTGGTCTATGCGCTGGCGCTGGTGGTGTGCGTGGTGACGGGCCGCAGGCATTTCGCCCTGCCCCTGCCCTGGGCCGAATGGATCAAGGCCGGCAGCGCCACCGCGATCATGGCGGCCGCCGTGCTGGCCGTGCCCGGACTACCCGAAGCCTGGCAGACGCTGGCGGCAAAAGCCCTAACCGGCGCAGTCGTTTACGCGATTTCAGCTTATGTGTTCGATATTGCCGGATGCCGGCAATGGCTGCGCGATGCCCGCGCGCTGATCAAGCCGGCGGGGGCGACGACATGACCATGATGGCCGGCACTTCCCTGCGCGAATATGCCAATGCGGCCAGCCAGGCCGCAGACCGGATTTCCATGTCCGTGCTGGTGCCCTTCTATGGCGACAATCCGGGCGGGCTGGTACGGGCGCTGGAAGGCCAGGCGGCCGGCGATGTCGAGATCGTGCTCTATGATGACGGCGAGCCCGACCGCGAACTCAATGCCGCGCTGTCCCTGCTGCTCGCCAGCCTGGAAACTCCGGCGCGCCTTTTGACCTCGACCCGCAATCGCGGCCGCTCGGAAGGCCGCAACCTGCTGGCGGCACAGGCCCGCGGCGACTGGCTGGTCTTTCTGGACGCCGATATGCGCCCGGGCGGCCCCGCCTTCCTGCAGACCTATCGCGCCCTGGCCGCCCGCGGCGGGTTCGACGCCGCCTATGGCGGTCACGCCACCGACTGGCCGTCCGAGCGCGAACTGGAACTTCACGCCGCCCTCACCCGTTCTTGCGAGGAACATGGTGCCGAGGAACGCAATGTCACCGGTCCGACGGCCTTCTGCTCGTCCAACATCCTGGTGCGAGCCGATGTGATGAAAGCCGTCCCCTTCGATACGGGCTTTACCGGCTGGGGGTTCGAGGATGTCGACTGGGCGGTCATGGCCGCCCGCGAGTTCACCCTGGTGCATGTCGACAATCCGGCCTGGCATGGCGGCCTGCAATCGCCGGCGGCTTTGCTGGCGAAATTCCGGGCCGGCGCCGTCAATTACCGCCGCCTGCTCGACCGTCATCCCGAACTGGCCGGACTGCCCGGCGCCCGTGCGGCGCGCACGCTGGCCCGCATTCCCGGCCAGGCGGCCCTGCGCGGCGTCTGGTCGACGATCACCCGCAGCCCTGTCCTGCCGATGAAGCTGCGCACCACGGCCCTCAAGCTGTGGCGCGCCAGCTGGACCGCGGAGGCCCTGTCATGAACGCCCCCTACACGCCCGGCTCCGGTCTCGGCGCCGCCCTGAACCGCCGCTGGGTCCGCCTTGCGGCCCGCCAGCCGATGCGGATCGATCTCGACCATGCCATCGTCACCTTCACCTTCGACGATTTCCCCAAATCCGCCGCCACCACCGGCGCCGCCGTGCTGGAGCGTCATGGCTGGCGCGGCACCTATTACGCCTCGGCCGGCTATGCCGGCGGCGAGACCCATCACGGCGCGATGTTCGATGCCGGCGATCTCGCCCGGCTGACCGCCGACGGTCACGAGATCGCCTGCCACACCTATGGCCATCTCGATGCGTCCGCCGTTTCCGGCCGCGCGCTGGTCGCCGATGTCGAGCGCAATGCCCGCGCCCTGGCCGCGATGGGCCATGAGGCCGAGATCACGTCCTTTGCCTTCGCCTATGGCGAGGCGACGCCGGCTGCCAAGCTGGCCCTGGGCAGCCGTTTCGCCACGCTGCGCGGCATCCGCGCCGGCATCAATCGCGGCACGGTGGATCGCGGTCTTCTGAAATCCGTACCGCTGGACGGCGGCGAGGCCGGCATTGCCCGTGCCATCGAGGCCGCCGGCACGCTGCCGGATCATCCCGGCTGGCTGATCTACTACGCCCACGACATCCAGGACGAACCGACGCAGTGGGGCTGCACCCCGGCCCAGTTCGAACGGGTGTGCGAGGCGGTCGAGGCGTCCGGTGCACAGGTCATGACCATGGCCGAAGCCGCGCGTCAGATGGGGAGAAAATCATGAGTGTGTCCGTCATCATCCCGACCTTCCGCCGGCCCGAAGGCCTGCGGCACGCGGTGGAAAGCGTTCTGGCCCAGTCGCACCAGCCCGGCCAGCTGGTGATCGTCGACAATGACCCGGCCGGCAGCGCCGCGCGGGTCGCCGCGACCGCGAAAGCCATCGCGCGCTGCGAGGTGGTCTATATCCACGAGCCGCAACCGGGTGTGTCGAATGCCCGCAATGCCGGCTTTGCCGCCGCCACCGGCCGCTATATCGCCTTCCTCGACGATGACGAGATCGCCTCGGTCGGCTGGCTGGAAGCCCTGCTGGACACCGCCCGCACACTCGACGCCACCGTCGTGTTCGGCCCGTTGCGCGGCGAGGCGCTCGGCGTCTCCGGCATCCGCGCCGACCTGGCGCACCGGCTCTATTCCCGCGTCGGCCCGGCTCAGGACTGCCGCCTCGACAAGCCGTTCGGCTGCGGCAATTCCCTCATTGACCGCGATGCGTTCGAGATTGCCGACCGGCCCTTCGATCCGCGCATGAATACCTCGGGCGGCGAGGATGATGTCTTCTTCGCC
>PANX01000107.1 GCA_002707795.1 Maricaulis sp. | reverse complement strand
GGCGGCAGCCGCGATGGCCCAGCATGGGATTGCTCTCGGCGAGGTCGCGGGCGCGCGCCAGAAGCTGGTCGGCCGGCAGGCCGGTCGCCTTGGCGACGTCCACCACATCCTCTTCCGAGTGCGGCAGGAATTCGTGCAGCGGCGGATCCAGCAGGCGGATCGTGCAGGGCCGCTCGCCCATGATGCGGAAGATCTCCTTGAAGTCCTCGCGCTGCATGGGAAGGATCTTGTCCAGCGCCGTGACGCGGCCGTCCTGGTCGTTCGACAGGATCATCTCGCGCACGGCGGCGATCCGGTCGGCCTCGAAGAACATGTGTTCGGTGCGGCACAGGCCGATGCCCTCGGCGCCGAAATCGACCGCGGTCTGGCAGTCGGCCGGCGTTTCCGCATTGGTGCGCACCTTCATGCGGCGGTGCGTGTCGGCCCAGGTCATCAGCTTGGCGAAATCGCCGGTCAGCTCCGGCTTGATCATCTTGGCTTCGCCATAGAGGACCTGGCCGGTGGCGCCGTCGATGGTCACGGTCTCGCCGTCCTTGATGATGAGGCGGCCGACCGCGAACTGCCGGTTGGCATAGTCGATCTTGATCTGGCCGGCACCGGAGACGCAGGGCCGTCCCATGCCGCGGGCCACCACGGCGGCGTGGCTGGTCATGCCGCCGCGTGCGGTGATGATGCCTTCGGCCGCATGCATGCCGTGAATGTCTTCCGGCGAGGTCTCGATCCGCACGAGGATGACTTTCTCGCCGGCCTTGCGGCGCTCCTCGGCCTCGTCACTGTCGAACACGACCTTGCCGCAGGCCGCGCCCGGCGAGGCGGGCAGGCCGGTGGTCAGCACATCGCGCTCGCCTTCCGGATCGAGGGTCGGGTGCAGCAGCTGGTCCAGCTGGGCCGGATCGACGCGCATCACGGCCTCGTCCGTGGTGATCAGGCCTTCGGAGGCCATGTCGACGGCGATCTTCAGCGCCGCCTTGGCGGTGCGCTTGCCATTGCGGGTCTGCAGCATCCAGAGCCGGCCGGCCTCGACCGTGAACTCGATGTCCTGCATGTCGCGATAATGGCGTTCCAGCTTGTCGAACACCCGTGCCAGTTCGGCAAAGCTCTCCGGCATCGCGGTTTCCATGGACGGGTTGTCGTCGCCCATCTTTTCGCGCATCGCCTCGGTGAGGCATTGCGGCGTGCGGATGCCCGCCACCACGTCCTCGCCCTGGGCATTGACCAGGAATTCGCCGTAATAGCCGGTATCGCCGGTCGAGGGGTCGCGGGTGAAGGCGACGCCGGTGGCCGAGGTCTCGCCCATGTTTCCGAACACCATGGCCTGGACATTCACTGCCGTGCCCCAGCTGGCCGGGATGTCGTGCAGGCGGCGATAGGTCTTGGCGCGCTCGGTCATCCACGAGCCGAACACGGCGCCGATGGCGCCCCACAGCTGTTCGCGCGGATCGGCGGGGAAATCGCGGCCCAGCTCGCGCGCGGCGGCCTTCTTGTACTCGGCCACCATGTGGACCCAGTCATCGGCCGACAGCTCGGTGTCGAGCGAGTAGTCGTTATCGTCCTTGAACCCGTCCAGGATGTCCTCGAACACGGCATGGTCCACGCCCAGCACCACGTCGGAATACATCTGGATGAAGCGGCGATAGCTGTCATAGGCAAAGCGGCGGTCGCCGGACAGTTTCGCCAGGCCCTCGGCGGTCTCGTCATTGAGACCGAGGTTCAGGACCGTATCCATCATGCCCGGCATGGAGGCGCGGGCGCCGGAGCGCACCGAGACCAGCAGCGGGTTGGCCGGATCGCCGAACTTTTTCCCGACCGTCGCTTCCAGCTTGGCCAGCGAGGCCTCGACTTGGGCTTCCAGATCGGCCGGATAGGCGTGGTCATTCTCGTAATAGGCGGTGCAGACCTCGGTCGTGATGGTGAAGCCCGGCGGTACCGGCAGGCCCAGCTTGGCCATCTCGGCCAGATTGGCCCCCTTGCCGCCAAGGAGCTCACGCATACCGGCTTCGCCTTCCGAGTCCCCTCCACCGAAGGCGTAAACCCATTTGGTCTGTGCGCTCATGCTATCGAACTCCCGGAGTTAGATGTGCGACGTGGCCTGCGCCACGACTTTCTTCTCCCCGGCCGGGGAGAAGGTGGCCCGAAGGGCCGGATGAGGGGCGGCCGCGAAAGCGGCCAGGCAAAGAGTTTTCAGCGGCGCCCTGGCGGGCGCGCCCCTCACCCCTCGCTGCGCTCGGACCTCTCCCCGGTCGGGGAGAGGCGGGACGCCAGGCCGGCGGTCTGGAACAAGGCTGTCTGCAATGAAAAGCATGATGCCTCTAGCCTGCAATCCGGTCGAAATCTGCGACGGCGCGGACGGCCGTGCGGATTTGCGACAATAAGAAAAGCCGGTTGCGGCGCAACGCGGCATCTTCACTGTTGACGGTGACATGCTCGAAAAAGGCATCGATCGGTGCACGCAGCGTTGCCAGGGCCGCCATGGCGGCCTCGAAATTCTCCGCGACCAGCGCCTGCTGCGCCTCGCCCTTCACCGTGTTGACGGCGGCGATCAGCGCGCGTTCCTGGTCTTCCGGGGCGGCAGCGAGATAACCCGCTTCCAGCTCGCCCTCGAAGGCGCCTTCGCCATCCTTCTTCTCTTCCGCCCGCACGATGTTCGAGGCGCGGTTATACCCGGCCAGCAGCGCCGCGCCGTCCTCGGTGTCGAGGAAGGCCTGCAGCGCGCGCGCCTTGGCCGTGACACGGACCAGGTCGTCATCGCCGAGCGCGAAGACGGCGTCGATCACGTCATAGCGGATACCCTCGTCGCGCAGGTGGACCTTCAGGCGGTCTGCGAAGAAGGCGAGGAGGTCCCGGCCCCCGCCTGCACCTAGAGCACTAAAATACCAGCCGCCGGTTTGCTTCGCTGCGAAGGAGGCCAAATGGAAATCCGCTTTAGGAATTGCACGATCAAGCAGAGGCATCTTGAGTCGTTCTTCCAGCAAAATCCGGATCACGCCCAGCGCAGCCCGGCGCAGCGCGAACGGGTCTTTCGAGCCTGTCGGCTTTTCGTCGATGGCCCAGAAGCCGACCAGCGTGTCCAGCTTGTCGGCCAGGGCAACGGCGGCCGAGACCGGTGTGGTCGGCACCTCATCCGAGGGCCCCTGCGGCTTGTAGTGATCCTTGATCGCATCGGCGACAGAGGCGTCTTCGCCCTGGTCGAGGGCGTAATAGCGGCCCATCGCGCCCTGCAGTTCGGGGAATTCATAGACCATTTCGGAGACGAGATCGGCCTTGGCCAGACGGGCAGCCTTTTCGGCCAGATCGGCATCGGCGCCGACGACAGGCGCCAGTTCGCGGGCCAGTGCAGCGACGCGCTCGACCTTGTCGGCGACCGTGCCCAGCTTTTCGTGGAAGGTGACTTTCGACAGTTCTTTCGCCATCTCGTCGAGCGGCGTCTTGCGGTCATTGTCCCAGAAATGGCGCGCATCGGAGAGGCGGGCCGAGAGGACGCGTGCATTGCCGGCGGCAATGGCCTTGCCGCCATCGGGCGCGAGCTGGTTGGCGATGACGACGAATTTCGACGTCACGCCGGCCTCGCCGGGCTTTTTCACCGCGAAATACTTCTGGTGGGTCTTCATGGTGAGGGTGATGACTTCCGGCGGCAGGTCCAGGAAGTCCGGATCCATCTCGCCCAGCAGCGGCACCGGCCATTCCACCAGGCCGGCCACTTCGGTCAGAAGACCCGGATCCTCGACCAGTTCCAGGCCGGCCTCGCGGCACACTGTGCGCGCGCCCTCCAGGATGATCGCCTCGCGCTCCTCGCGCTGCTGGATCACATGGCCGTCCTCGCGCAGCACCTTGGTGTATTGCGCAAAATCCGTGATCTCGAACGGGCCGCGGCCCATGCGGCGATGGCCTTCGGTGAGGTTGCCGGTGCGGATGCCGAAGACCTCGAAATCCACCACCTGGCCGTCGAACAGGCACAGAAGACGCTGGATCGGACGCACCCAGCGCTGGGCCTTGCCGTCCTCGCCGAACTTCATGGATTTGGGCCAGGGGAAGGCTTTCATCACTTCGGGGATCGCCTCGGCGATCACCTCCGCCGTGGCGCGGCCGGGCTTTTCGATGATGGCGACCCAGAATTCGCCCTTCTTGTCCTCGCGCTTCTCGCAGGCGTCCAGACTGTCGACACCGGCCCCGCGCAGAAAGCCTTCCACCGCCTTGTCCGGCGCACCGACGCGCGGACCCTTGCGCTCCTCGCGCACGTCTTGCGTCTTCACCGGCAGGCCGTCGATGGCGAGGCCCAAGCGGCGCGGTCCGGCAAATGTGGTCAGCGAGGACCAGGCGAGACCCGCCGCCGTCAGCTTCTCGCCCAGCAGGCGCTCGAGGTCGGCCTCGGCCTTCGGCTGCATGCGGGCGGGGATTTCCTCGCAGAAGATTTCAAACAGGAGTTCGGACATTATCGGGTTCCGTTACGAGGCGTGCTCTTGTGCCGCCCAGCGCTCCATCAGCGCGTAATAACTGTCGTCGGGCGCCTTGTCATAGGTCAGCGCGTTTTCGTCGAACGTCATCCAGGCCTGGGCCGATCGGGTCCAGATATGGCCGACGGGGCGCAGTCTGGCGCGATCGTCCAGCGTGCCGGCCTTCAGCGACAGGGCCGGGCGGCCCTCGGTGTCGTTGGCGATGCGCGTGCCGCACTTGCCGCAGAACAGGCCCAGCTTGTTCGATTTTGACTCGGTGGGAATGGCGAAGGCCGCCACCTCGCCCTTGAGGAAGCGGAAGCCGTCGCGCTCGACCAGCATCGACATGCCGAAGGCCGAGGAGGACTGCTGCTGGCAGGTCGTGCAATGGCAGGTGTACAGCGTCAGCGGCTGTTTGGTGACCTCATAACGCACCTCGCCACACTGGCAGCCGCCGCGAAGGGGAAGTTTCATGAAGCGGCCTCCGTACAAGCTCCATCCTCCCCCTTGATGGGGGAGGGGGACCACGGCGCAGCCGTGGTGGAGGGGGTGGGGGCGAGATGCTTGAAAGGGCGAACACCGGGATTCGCCCCATCCGACCCGAGGCTTCGCCTCGGCCCACCTTCCCCATCAAGGGGAAGGATGTTTGCTGTCCGCACCATCACGCCCGCTCCAGCATCGCGCGTTCGCTGGCGACCCAGGCTTCCGCGCAGCCCTTGGCGAGCTCGCGGACGCGGGCGATCCAGCTGGCGCGTTCGGCCACGGAAATGGCGCCGCGGGCATCGACGAGGTTGAACAGGTGCGAGGCCTTCAGGCAGAAATCATAGGCGGGCAGGGGCAGGGGCTTGTCCAGCGACAGCAGCGCCATGCACTGGCTCTCCGCACCCTTGAACCACTCGATCAGCATGTCGACATCGGCATGCTCGAAATTGAAGGCGGAATACTGGCGTTCGGCTTCCTGGAAGACGTCGCCGTATTTCAGGGCCTGATCACCTTTGGCACCGTTGAAATCCAGATCGTAGACATTCTCCACGCCCTGGACATACATCGCCAGACGTTCCAGCCCGTAGGTCAGCTCGCCGGAGACGAGGTCCACGTCGAGCCCGCCGACCTGCTGGAAATAGGTGAACTGGCTGACTTCCATCCCGTCGCACCAGACTTCCCAGCCCAGGCCCCAGGCGCCCACGGTGGGGTTTTCCCAGTCGTCCTCGACAAAGCGCACATCGTGCAGGTCGCGGTCGATGCCGATGGCGTCGAGCGAGCCGAGATAGAGGTCCTGGATGTCGGCCGGGCAGGGCTTCAGCAGTACCTGGAACTGGTAATAATGCTGCAGCCGGTTGGGGTTCTCGCCATAGCGCCCGTCGCCGGGGCGGCGCGAAGGCTGGACATAGGCGGCGCGCCAGGGGCGCGGACCGAGCGAGCGCAGCGTCGTGGCCGGATGCAGCGTGCCGGCGCCGACCTCCACGTCATAGGGCTGCAGGATGGCACAGCCCTTCCCCGCCCAATAGGTCTGAAGACGCAGGATCAGCTCCTGGAAGGAGGGCGCAGTGTCGGCGGCCATATCTCAAAGTCCCGGCGAAAGAATACGCGGCAGAAATCGGGCGGACACTAGGCAAGCCCGCCCGCCTAATCAAGCACGGGAGTCCCTGTCCCGCTGCGCTTCCTGTTGCGGCGCAGCACCGCCATCGAGCCGCGCCTGCACCGCCCGGCGCGCTGCATCGGCGGCCGCATCGCGGCTGGCCGTCTTCCGGCGCCCGAAGGCCAGCCAGAGAATGACGGCGAGGAGGACAAGGAGCGCGGTGGCGATCATGGGATGCTGATACGGTCTATCAAGCGCCCGGACCAACCATCCTTCCCCTTGATGGGGACTGAGGCGCCAAAGGACATGCCGGGGGGCATGTCCGACGCAACGAAGGACCGCGCCGAAGGCGGGGTGGATGGGGTGGCGGCTAGGTGGCCGGATGGACAAGCACCGGGTTTCACCCCTTCCGACCCGAAGCTCCGCTTCGGCCCACCTTCCCCGTCAAGGGGAAGGACGAGAGGCGAGCCTGCGATCATCCGCCCATCTCCACCACGGCGCGGCCGCGCAGAATGGCCTCGGCCTCGGGCGTGTGACGCTCGCCGGCATGCAGGATGAGCGGCGGCAGAAGCACCAGCGGCGCGCGTCCGCCGATGCGGGCGGAGACGATGACGCGCTTGGCCGGCTTGTCGATGCGCGGATGGACGGGCTTGATCACGAGCGAGCCGAAACTCTTCTCCAGCCCGTGACAGATATCGCCCAGCCGGTCGGCGCGGTGGATGAGGGTCAGCCTTCCCTTGGCGTTGAGGCTGCGCGCGGCGGCCTGGATCCAGATGCCCAGCGGCGCGCTGCCCGACAGCCAGGCGTCGCGCTTGCCTTCCTTCGGTGCACGCAAGGCGTCCGGATCGTCGAAATAGGGCGGGTTGAAGAAGACCTGGTCGGCGCCGTGCCCGGCGCCCAGGCGGGCGATGTCTGCCGTCTCGATCTCCACATTGCCGTCCAGCGCGTTGGCGGCGACATTCTCGCGCGCCAGCCCGGCCGTGGCGGCGTCCTTCTCATAGCCGGTTATGCGCACGCCCGGCATCCGCCAGGCCGCGCACAGCAGCGCTGCACCGGCCCCGCAGCCGAACTCGACCAGCTGGTTGCCGGGACGGGCATCGATGGCGGCAGCCAGCAGCACGGCATCCATGCCGGCGCGATAGCCGTCCGCTCCCTGGCGCAGCAGCACCTGGCCGTCCAGCAGCCGGTCCTCGGTGATCTTCTGCGCTGCGCTCATTCGCTTTCCGCCAGCGCGTCGTCGATCAGCTGCCGGGCGCGATCGGCCTCCTCGTCGATGACGGACAGGCGTTTCTTCACGAATTCGATGCCGCCGCCATACATCGAGGCCATGCCCTCATCGAGCACGAAACTCTCGATCCCGGCGTCGCGCAGCACCGCGCGGGCAAAGGAGAGTTTCACCGGATCGGCCGTCTTGAGGACATCTTTCACGGGCTTTTCATTCCCTGTGCTGTTTCGTCACCGCCTCCGCGGCTTGCCGCGCGGGGATCGGATTTCTATTGTCTCGATCCGTTTCACCGGGTGCAAGAGGAAGCTGGCTTGGACAGCATGCTGAAAGCCGACACGGCAGACGTTCCGGCGCGGGAGAACGCCGCCGAACGCCTGGCCGCCCTGGCCTATGACGACATGCGCCGTGTCGACGCGCTCATTCTCGAGCGCCTGGACAGCCATGTCGCGCTGATCCCGGAACTGGCCCGCTACCTGATCGAGGCCGGCGGCAAGCGCGTGCGCCCGATGATCACGGTCGCCGCGGCCAACATGCTCGGCCATACCGACATGGCGCCGATCCGGCTGGCGGCTGCCGTGGAATTCATCCACACCGCCACGCTGCTGCACGATGATGTCGTCGACGAGAGCGGCATGCGCCGCGGCAAGGTCGCGGCCAATCTGGTCTGGGGCAATGCCTCCAGCGTGCTGGTCGGCGACTTCCTGTTCGCGCGCTCCTTCTCGCTGATGGTCGAGGCCGGCTCGATGAAGGCGCTGGGCGTGCTGTCGGCCGCCGCGTCCACGATTGCCGAGGGCGAGGTGCGCCAGCTCTCCGCGGTCAAGGATATCGGCGTCTCCGTCGACACCTATATGCAGATCATCGACGCCAAGACCGCCGCGCTCTTTGCTGCTGCGGCACAGGTCTCGGGCATTGTCGCTGGCCGCCCGTCCGACGAGGAAGCCGCGCTGGAAACCTATGGCCGCGAGCTGGGTCTGGCCTTCCAGCTGGTCGACGATGCGCTGGATTATGGCGGGGCTGCCGCCCAGCTGGGCAAGTCGACCGGGGATGATTTCCGCGAGGGCAAGGTCACCCTGCCGGTCGCGCTGAGCCTGAAACAGGCCGGTCCGGACGAGGCCGCCTTCTGGCGCCGCGTGATTGCCGAGACCGACCAGAAAGACGGCGATTTCGAGCGGGCGCTGGACTATATGCACGAGCACGGCGCGCTGAATGCCACCGTCGAGCAGGCCCGCGATCACGCCGCCCGCGCCCGGGCGGCCCTGTCCGGTTTCCCGGACAATGCCTGGCGCCGGGCGCTGGGCGATCTCGCCGATTTCGTGGTCGAACGCGCTTACTAGGCCGGGTTTTTGACGGTCGCGTGATCGAACCGGTGAACCGGTTCCCACTTCACCTGATCACGCTCGACTTGAGCGGTCGCGTGCTCGAACCGGTGAACCGGGTTCCACTTCACCTGATCACGCTCGACTTGAGCGGTCGCGTGATCGAACCGGTGAACCGGTTCCCACTTCACCTGATCACGCTCCTTCCATCTCCGGCAGCGCATTGGTGAAGGCCTCGATGGCGCACATGCGCGCATACCAGTCCTTCAGCCGACCCGTCGCCGGCCGCCAGCCGGCCAGGCCCAGCTGGGCGATATTGCTGGCAATGGCCAGGTCGGCGATGGTCGGCGTGGCCGTGCCCGCGATCCACGCCCGGTCGGCCAGGCGTTTCTCGATCATCGGTGCCAGCTCCGCCATCCGCGACTTGCCGCGCGCGATCGCATCCTCGTCGCGCAGGTCCGGCGGTGCGAAGACCGAGTTGAACACGATATCGATCACGGCCTGCGCCATGCGGCTCTGGCACCAGTCGGTCCACTGGTCGACTTCCGCGCGCACGGTCGGCGCCGACGGATACCAGTTTTCCAGCGCATGACGATTGCACAGGAAGCGCAGGATGGCGGTGGATTCGTGGATTTTCAGATCGCCCTCGACGAGGGTCGGAACCTGGTGGTTGGGGTTGATGGCCAGATAGGCGTCGGACAGGTGCTCGCCCTTGTCCATCGCGACATGGCGTGCGGTCCAGGGCAGTCCCTCGGCTTCCAGCAGCGTAATGACGCGCCGGGCGTGCTGGGAAAAGGGGAAGGTGTAGAGGACGTACATGGTGGGCGGATCCCGATAGTCCGGCACTGCCCCGCGCAGCGCCGTTCGCCCAATGTTCTTACGCCGTGCGCCCTGACAGCATGGCGTCAGCAGTCTCGTCGTCAGCGTGCATTTGCGCGAACATCGCGGGACAGTCATTGTTAATCATATCGCGGCATGATCCGGCCAAACGCGAATTGCGCGAAACCCGAAGCGGAGACGACATGGCGACCGCCGACACCGGCACTCCCGACCGTATCTGGCTGTGCATGGCCGACAGCAACCGCACCCGCGTCGTGTCGCGGGCCCTGGCCAAGGGGCTGGGCATGACGGTCTATATGGGCCCGACCATGGACGAGGAAGGCCCCGTCGCGCTGGTCGTTGCCGACGACGCCCACGCCGCGCGCATCGCCGAGGCAAAGGGCAATGCCGCCCCCGGCCAGGTCTCGCTGCTGGTGACAGCGGCCGCCCGCCGGTCCGGTGCCGACGTCTTCCTCGATCACGATACCGATGCCGGCACGCTGACCAATGCCATCGAGGGCCTGCGGGCCTGGCGGGCCTATTCGCTCGCCGTGCCGCACGCGCGCGATATCGGCCATGGGGCGATGGCGGCCTTTGCGGGCGGCGAGTTTTCCGTGCAGACGCTGGAGCAGGCGCGCGATGTCGCGATCTTCATCGGCCATGCCTGTCCGGACCCGCGCCGGGCCGCCGTCGGGCTCTATGTGCTGATCGCGAACGGGATCGAGCACGGCAATCTGGAATTCGATGCGACCGAGAAGGCCAAGGGCCTCGCCGATGGCAGCTGGTCGCGCAAGCTGGCCGCCCGCATGGCGCAGCCCGCCTTTGCCGACCGGCGCGTGCGGGTGGGCGTCCATCGCGGCATGCGCACGATCAGCGTGCTGGTGCAGGATGACGGCCAGGGCATCGATGCGGAAACCGCGGAAATGGCCAATCCGGCCCGGGCCGGCTATCGCGGCAAGACCGCCCGTCTGGCCCGCTCGATGGGCTTCTCGCAGGTGAACTGGCTGGGCACCGGCAATACGGTCGAGGCCTCGATTGTCCTGCCCGATACCGGCAGTGATGCCACGGCGGCTCCGCGCCGCACGGCCGCCGCGTCCTGATCCCCGCCTTCCAGCGACAAAGATGAACGCCAGCTGACCGGACGGGTCATCGCAGGCTCAGCGCCGCTGCGGGATAGTCTCCTCGTATCATTCACGAGGACGACCGACATGCCGCGCACATCATCCCGATCCATCGCCGCCGCCGCCCTGGCCGCCCTGCTGAGCCTGCCCGGCCTGGTATCGGCCCAGACCGTGCCCGCGGTCGACGGGGTTCGCGGTGTGCCCCTGGCCTCGGGCGATGTCTGCGGCCTGCAATTCTATCGTGCCTATCGCTCGGGACCGCTGCTGGCGAAAGTCGAGGGCGGCCGCCAGGGCCATTACACGCTGACGCTCTGGCGCCGCGGGCCGGGCAATGCCGTGCTGGCCGAGCTGGCCGGCGATTATGACAGCCGCGGCCGCCCTGAAGCGGTGCTGGCCGAGTCGCAGCTCGAACGTCACTTCATCCAGATGCGGGCGCCGGGACCGCAAATGGGCGGCAGCCAGGTGGACCCGTCGCGCATCGCTGCCCAGCTGGACGTCTATGACGCGCGCGGGCGCCGGATCTGCTCCAGCCGCCGTGTCGACGCGATCGGTATCGGCGCCCTGCGCCCGGCTCCGTCTGCCCGCCCGGGCCTGAGCGCACCGGCGCCCGTCCGGCAGCCCGCCGCCCGCCGCTACTAGTTTCAGCCGCTCTCCATCCGGCCCCGACTGAAGGCCCGGAACATCCTGTTCCGGGCCGCTTTTTTGTCCGGGCCCGTCCGGTCAGCTGGCGTTCATCCACCTGATCGAAGTCTGAACGCGGCTCTCAGCATCCGCTCATCGGGCCTTCGCTAAACAGGGATCAGGCTTCGATGCATTGGGCGTCGGCCAGTTGGAAGGAGTACAGATCATGAAAGCACGTCTTCTCATCGCCAGCGCCCTCGCGGCGGTTTCGGTTCTTGGAACGGTGGGCGTCGCCGAGGCGCAGTCGCGCAACCGCGTGAGCATCGCCCAGGAAGGCTATCGCAATGATGTCGCCGGCCGTCAGACCGGCTATCGCCAGCGCATGGTCATCAACCAGCGCGGCGAGCGCCAGTATGTCACCGTCATCCAGGATGGCGCGCGCAACGGCACCACGGTTGGCCAGCAGGGCCGCTACAACGAGGCCCATGTCGACCAGTACGGCCGCGACAATGATGCCGTGGTCGGCCAGCAGGGCCGCAACAATTACGCGACTAGCGTCCAGACCGGCCGCCGCAACATCTCCGGCATCTCGCAGATGGGTGCGAACAACACGGCCGTCACCGACCAGTATGGCTCGAACAACGCCGCCGGCGTGATCCAGGTCGGCAATGGCCAGAACGCCCGCGTCACACAGACGGGCAGCGGCAATGTGACCCTGGTTATCCAGGGGGACCACTAGCCCGGTGACCGTCCCGGGGGCCTGGCCACCAGGCTTCCCGGGACCCGTCCGGGACAGGAAGACAGCAAGCAAAGGAGGCTGTCATGACAGGTAAACTGGCAATTCTCGCATCGGCCGTTTCGGCCGCCGGCCTCTGGTTCGTCGCCCAGGCCGATCCGCTTCCCGATCTCGTCTCGGATCACATCCGCGGCGGCGAGGCGGCCTGTGGCATCGACGTCTCGCAGACCTCGGACGGTCTCCTGCTGACGGCGTGGAGCGCCCCGTCCCGGACCCGGACCTGGCGGATGGTCGTCACCCAGCGCACCGGCGGTGGCGGATTCGATATCGTCCAGGAAGGCGATGTGCCGCCCGGCGACGGCGCGGTCGCGGTCTCCGATCTCCTGATCGATACAGGCGCGGACTTCTCTGCCCGGCTGACGGCCTGGGACGCCAATGGCGATCCGGTCTGCCGCTTCGGCGACCGGGTCTAGCCGGCCTCGACGACGCTCATGTCCCCGGCTGCCCGGCCGGGGACAGGCGTGTCCAGCGACATCGGCGCATGCCCTTTATTCTCTTGCAACGCCGGACCGGCGTCCCATCTCCTGCCGGTCAACTGGTCTTGCGGGAGGAAACCATGACCATAACCCTGTCCGACATTGCCCGGATCCAGCTCGATCAGACCTTCCGGGCCCTCGATACAATCCTCGCCAAGGGGGCCGCGCACGCAAGGGAGCGCGGTGTCGACGAGGCGGTCTATCTGGACTGGCGTCTGGCGGCCGACATGTACCCCCTGACAAAACAGATCCAGCTCGTCAGCGACTTTTCCGTGCGCGGCCTGTCGCGGATGGCCGGGCGCGACCCGGTTTCGATGGCCGATGACGAGACGTCCTTCGAAGCGCTTCGTCTCCGGCTCGCAAAGGCGCGTGAAGCGATCTGGGCGCTCGATCCGGCGGCCCTTGATGCCGATCCCGAAGGCACCATCACCTTTCCCGCCGGGGCGATCGGCGATCTGACCCTGCCGCGCGGGCGCTATCTGCAGAACTTCGTGCTCGCCAACACCCAGTTTCATGCCGCAACGGCCTACAATATCCTGCGCAATATCGGGGTGCCGCTGGGCAAGGCCGATATGATGGGGGCGACACAACTTGTGGCAGAATAATAATATACTACGTTTAAATCGTTGAAAATAAAAGACAATAATCGTCAAAATTAAGTGAATGTTAACAGGGCGGGCCGAACCTCCGGGACATCTTGTCACGGGAGGGACAGATGCCTGCAACTGATCGCTCGGTTCGCCCTGCTTTCCGCTTGTCCTGGCGTGCGGGCTAGGTGTGAGTTCTCATAAGGTTGTTCACCCGGGCTGAAGCCTTGAAGGTGGTGGTTGCGACACTGCCATCAGCAAGGAGAGCCCGGATG
>PANX01000106.1 GCA_002707795.1 Maricaulis sp. | reverse complement strand
CTGCGGCACTTCGTCCGCTGGCGTGTCGCTGGCCGGCTCGCTACACCCGGCCAGACCGCCCAGCAGGGCGGCCGTGCCGACCGTGGTCCAGATTCGCGTACGGCGCTTGATACCCATAAGCATTCCCCTTGCCTTGTTGTCGGAACGTCTTGCCCGACCCTGATAGACCGCCTAAACCCATTTCCGGCAAATGACAATTAGTCGCAGGTAAATTCATGCTCTTGTGTCTGCAGAATGTATGTGCCGCCGAGACCGTCGAACAGCTCCGGCAGCTGGCGGGCGAAAGCGATTACGCCGATGGCCGCAAGACGGCCGGCTGGGCGGCGCGCGAAGTGAAGCGCAATGAGCAGGTCGAGGCCGGCCCGCGCATCGACACGATCCGCAATCTGGTGCGCAAGGCGCTGATGGCGCACCCGCTTTTCGTCTCCTTCGCCCAGCCCAAATCGATCACGCGCATGCTGGTCTCGCGCTATACGCAGGGCATGGAGTACGGGCTGCATGTCGATGACGCGCTGATGGGCGGACGCCGTGCCGACCTCTCCTTCACGCTCTTCCTGTCCGAGCCGGACAGCTATCAGGGCGGCGAGCTGGTGATGGAAAGCGTCGACGGCGAGACCGAGATCAAGCTGGCGCCGGGCGAGGTGGTGGTCTACCCGACCGCGGCGCTGCACCGGGTGGCGCCGGTGACAAGCGGCGAGCGGATCGCCGTGGTCGGCTGGGTGCGCAGCCTGGTGCGCCGTCCCGACCAGCGCGAAATCCTGTTCGATCTCGACCGCGCCTGCCGCGCCCTGTTCGAGCGTGACGGCAAGACCGCCGAGCTCGACCTCCTGCTGAAAAGCAAGGCCAACCTCCTGCGCCAGTGGGCAGAGGATTAGGGGCACGCCCCGCGACCGCCTTCTCCCTGGGGAGAAGGGGCCGGAAGGGCGGATGAGGGGGAAATCCCGGTCAGGGCTTTTGGGAGAAGACGGTGTCTTCCCCCTCTCCCTCGGTCCCTCTCCCAAGGGAGAGGGAGGTGCAAAGGATCAACTAGCGCTTCATGCCCTCGATGACGTCGTCCCAGTCGGCATGGCGTTCAGCCTGGGCTTTCAGGAAGGGGCACAGCGGCACGATGGTGAAGCCCTTTTCGCGCGCTTGCGCGACGACATGGCGGGCCAGCGCCGAGCCGACACCCATGCCCTTCAGGCTGTCCGGCACGCCGGTATGATCGACGATGACCCGCGTCGGGCTGATGCGGCTGAAGGTCATCTCGCCGGTATCCGCCTGTCCGGCGACATGGGCGACATAGCGGCCCTTGGAGCCGTCTTCCTCAAGCGTGATCTTTATATCCATCCGCACGTCTCCCGTTTCAGCTCATAACCGGCTTCACCAGGGCGGTTTCCTGCATGTCCGGCGCCGACCGCACGGTCAGCTGCCCGGACGAGGTGAACCCCGTGGCAAAAAGCAGGCTGACCGTCAGCCCGAGAATGGCAAGTGACAAGACGAGTCCCGTCCAGCGCATGGCGCCCTCCTGTTCGTGGCGCCGATATAGGCAGAGCCGGGCGGGGCGATTAGGGGGATAATCGGAACAAATGTCCCGCGTGCCGGGCGATAATCCCGCCGCGCACGAAAAAGCACGGCCCGGCAATGCCGGACCGTGCTCCGTCTGTCCGCGAGGGCGTCGCGGTCAGAAACGCCAGTTGATCGCCAGGCTGAGGGCCGTGTCCTCATCCGTGTCGCGCCCGAAATCGCTGCGCGCGCGGGCCGAGATCGCGACCCGGTCGGAGGCATCGATATCGATGCCCAGGGCCAGCGAGGCAAAGCTGTCATCATGATGGCCGTCCAGCACGGCAAAGCCGGCCGAGGGCGCACCGGCGAGGCTGGCGCGGGTCTGGCCGTCGCCTTCGGAGATATCCTGTTCCCAGGTCAGCTGGCCGAAGAAGCGGGTCTTGCCGCCGCTGGCAAACCGGCCCCCGGCGCCCAGCAGGGTCCGGTCGTTTTCGCGCGCCGCCAGCGTGGCGTTGAACACGCCCGCGCCCGTCTCGCTGTAGCCGTCGATATCGGTATTGCCATGACGCAGGCGCAGGACCGGACCGAACACCGCATTGCCCTCGATGAGGTCGGCGCCGATGTCGAAGCCGGCGTCGAACTGGTTCGCGTCCGTCGAGGCAGTTGCCCGCATCTCGGCCACGCCCAGCAGGATGGAGCGGGTGAGGTCGTAGTCGAGCCGGCTGGCGCCGATATAGGCGCTGCCATAGAGCCATGACCCGGCATAACCGGCATAGGCGGCCAGCGACACGGATTCGCCCTGCACATGGGTTGTCGCGCTGTGGGCGGAATAATCCGAGAAGCCGGCGTTGGCGCCGATCAGCCAGTTCCCGGCCGGTTCGAAATCGACCCCGGCGACGATGTGATGGCTTTCCAGATCCGTGGTGCCGTTGGGCAGGTCGGTCTCGCCCCAGCCGCCCTCGACGGAGACATAGACGCCGGTGCGGTCATTGATCCGGTCCATCTGGCCGGAGCTTGCCGCCCGTGTGGCCGCCTGCAGCGCCGTGAGCACCTCGACGCTGCCGGCATTGGACGAGGCCAGCTGGATGGCGCTGCCGCCCGTGCCGGCCATGTCCATTCCGCCGCCATGACGGCCTTCGGCGAACAGCGCCATGCGGCCGGCGATCACGTCACCCATGGCGCGTGACAGGCCTTCACCCATCCGGTCCATGGCGAAGGTGTCGCCCGGATTGGCGGTTTGCAGCGCGGTGCGCAGTGCATCCTCGCCGGGCATGTAGTCCAGCGTGTTGACGAGATCGGCGAAGTCGCCGGACGGCACATCGTCGCCGGCGGCCGCGTCGAGCGCCGTGGCCAGCGCGCGCTGCTGGTCGGTCTGGGCGAACTCGGCATAGGCGCGGGCGTCGACCTGGAGATAGGCCGAGTTTGCGGTCTGGCCCAGTGACAGCGACAGCATCGGGGATATCTGCGGGTCGGCGACGGTGAGATCGCCGACGGTCAGCCCGCCTTCCGCCTCCAGGAAGGTGAAGCGGCTGTTGCGGGCCAGCGGGGCATTGCCGCGCTGGAAGAGCGAGACCTCGCCGGCGATATTCGCAGAGCCGAGCACATGGAGATAATCGGTCGCCGTGCCGTCGGTGGAGACGACGAAGAGGACATCGTCCGCCAGGTAATCGCCCTCGATGATCAGGGATCCGCCGGGCGTTTCCTCGTCGAGGCTGTAGCCGGGCAGCAGCGTGCCGCCGAGCTGGTAGACACCGAAGGGCGCATAGATGATGCCGTCGCCCATCACCGTGCTGTCGGCGATCAGCAGTTCCAGCGTGTCCAGGATGCCGCCGACATAGAGCTCGCTGTCGGCAATGAAGGTCGAGCCGGAGGCGTCGTAGAGCACGCCGTTGGAGAAGATCGAGGTGTAGCCGCCGAACTGGTTGAAGGAGGCGGTGTCGAAAATCCCGTCAATGCCGATCGAGCCGCCTTCGACCATCGTGCCGAGATAGTCGAAGAAGACACCGGTCTCGGTCACCCAGAGCGATCCACCGGTCTGGTGCAGCCAGTCGGTGGCGAGCTCGCCGGCGATGCGTACCGCTGCGCCGGTCAGGTTCATGCCGCCGGAATAATAGGGCGAGAAGTCGGAATAGCTGCCGGTCTCGGCGATATCGAACAGGCCGCCATGCAGTTCCAGCGCCTGACCGATCACATCGCCCTCGATACGGATTTCGCCGCCGGTCATGCCGATCCCGGTATCCAGCGCCAGCTGGCCGCCATCCTCGACGATCAGGGTCGCGCCGTCGAAGACATAGACCGCATCGACATATTCGTCCTGGGCGACCCGGGTGATGCCCGGCGCGTCCAGATAGACCTCGTAGATTTCCGGCACGATATAGGCGTCGGTGACGACGGTCGTGCCCGGCTCTCCGCGGTCGTTCTCCGGGATATCGCCATACTCCCAGTGCGCGGCGTCGTGCCAGTAGCCGTCGCCGGCCAGGGCATGGCGTTCGATGAAGGGATCCAGCCCCTCGATCCAGTCGATATATTCGGCGACCGGGATATAGGCGACCCAGGTGCCATACCCGCCCAGCGGTCCATAAGGGTTGTTGCCGTTGGAAACGATGCCGATCTGGATCAGGCCGTTGGCCGAGTCGGCAAAGAGCGGGCCGCCGCTGTCGCCCTGGGCCGAGGAGGCTTCGCCATCAATGGCGCCGCCGCCCAGAAGATTGATCCCGCCCGGGCCGTCGAAATCGACGAACAGGAAATTGCCGGGCTCGCCGGACAGGATGGGCGGCAGGGGCTCGCCGGTCTCGTTGAAGAAATCGCCCCAGGTGCCGATCAGGTCGAGCGTGTTGACGCCATGGCGCCGGCGCCCGTCGATCGAGAGCTGACCGGTCTCGCCTGTGCCGAAACTGCCATAGCCTGCGAGCACGATACGGCTGCCGGCCATGGTGTTGGCGCCGTCCGAGCCTTCCAGCGTGACCGGATCGGCGGCCAGCGAGGCGGTATCCAGCGTGATCACGGCGACATCGGCACCGAACGTGTCCGGATCATAGCTCTCGTGCACCGTCACGCTCATCGCGCCGAAATAGCCGGTCTGGCCTTCCGGATCGAAGGACACCTCGACACGGGTCACGTCGCCGCCGGCAAAGCAGTGGGCGGCGGCGAGGACCTGGCGGCGATTGATCAGCGTGCCGGTACACACCGAGGAACCGGTCGTCGTCTCGACGGTGATCAGCACCACGTTGGAGAACTGGTTTTCCGTGTCGACAATGCCGTCAATGGTCGAATCGTCGCCGGCGATGATGTGCGGTGCGACGGGCATGTCGCGGGCGAAGGCGAGGGGGCTGCCGGCTGCCGTACCGGCGCCGGCCCCGCCGCCCGCAGACGCGGCATCGCTATCGGCCACGCATTTGAACCAGTTCCAGGGCAGAAGGCAGGCTGGATGAAGGTCTCCGCCGTCACGGCGGTCATCCAGCATGAAGCGTGACCCTGTCTGCTCGGTCTCGGCGCTCCGGCGGTTCGCCCGGTCCCAGGGCGCGCGGCCGGGTTCCAGCTCGCCGTATTCATTGCGGTTGCAGAAGCTCAGCGGCTGGTTGCGCAGGCTGCCGCGCGCTTCCGGCTCGGCAGAGGAAAACGTGGAATAGCTCTGCGACAGGCACACGCCATGGGCGTCGCCATAGCCCTCCGGCACCACCCAGTAGAATTCCATCCAGATCCGGCGCTCGGGCTGCCAGGTCGTGTAGACGATGGTACCGCCTTCCGGCGGTGTGCCACGAGCGATTGGGCCGTCATCGACCGGGTCGCCTTCGGTGTCGGCCAGGGCCGGCGCCATGAAGGCCAGACCGGCGCAGGTGGCCAGAAGCGTGTTGCGGAATGTATCGGTGAGCGACCGGCTGGCGGTCGAAAGGCGTGTGTTGCGCGGCATGATTTCCCCCTGCGTCAGGCGGGGGATGCTTAGCGGGGCCACCGGGCCGGTAGAATTCGACGATTATCGTAGACGGCCGGATTTCTTGTCCCGGCCGGTCGCTATGACCGGGCTGCCCGGCGCGCCGGACAGGTCAGCACGGCCATCACGCCATGTCCCGCCCGCGACACGACGCGCAGCTTCAGACCGCCATGCTCGGCCAGGCGGAAAACGATCTCCAGTCCGAGGCCGGAGCGCTTTCCGCCGCTCTTTTCACCGGCCGCGGGCGGAGTGGCACGTGCGGTCAGTTCGGTATCCCCGGCGGGCAGGCCCTTGCCATTGTCGGCAATGACGAGATCGACATGGCCGCCGCGGCGCCGTGCACCGATCACGATCCGGTCGCCGCCGGAATGGGCGATGGCGTTGGACACCAGATTGGCCAGGATGTGTTCGACAATGCCCGGGTCGGCGTGGATATGGGCGCTCGAGCGGGCGGCTGTCAGCGCGATCTTCTTGTTCGCGGCGATCTCGCCGAAGGCCGAGACGAGCGTTCCGGCCAGCCGGGAGACGGGCAGGCGATCCGGGCTGACCGTGCGCTTGCGCGCATCCAGGTGCGCCACTTCCAGGATCGAGGAGATCATGCGCGAGACATTGCGCGTGACCATCTGCTGGCTGCGGCTGACATCGAGGGCCGCCGCCGTGTCGCCGCGCTCGAGGAGTTCGGTCAGGCGCGCGGCATTGAGGTCGAGGGCGAAGACCGGCTGACGGATGTCATGCCCCGTGGCGGCCAGCAGGAAGGTGGTGAATTCGTGCGCCCGTTCGGCGGCCTCCTTGGCCTCTTCATAGCGCCGCATGATGAAGTAGCGGCGCCGCGCGCGGATCGACAGCATGATCGCCATCACCCAGCCGAAGGCACAGCACGACACCATCATCACCGACTGGCCGATCATCGGATGTTCGGCGGCGTCCCACCACATCACGGTGAGGGTGAGATAGCTCACGGCATAGCCGGTGGCCGAGATCATGATCGCCCACGGGAAATAGGCGAGCGCGACCCCCAGAATGATGATGTGCAGCGACATCCAGAAACTGGTGAAGACCAGCACGTCGGAAATACCGTCCGGTGTGGTTTCCACGGCCGGGTAGGCGCAGGCGACCAGAGCTGCGGCAATCGTCGAGGTGATGATCCAGACGAAGACAAGCCGGACGGCCCAGCCCTGCGGGTTTTGCGGCGCTGCGATCAGCATCCAGCCGCCGACGGTGACACCGAGAATGCCGGCCACGATCCGGCTGGCGATCGTCGTCGCGAAACGGTCCGTCCCCTGCAGGTAGGACAGGTCGATACTGGTCGAGATCAGCCAGGCGAGCGAGAAGGCGAGCAGGGTGATGCCGGCCTGCAGCCGGATTCCGCTCCAGCTTTCGGCCAGGAAGGCCTGTTCGAGCGCGGCGTCGGAAAAACGTCCGTCGATCCGGCGAATCTGCGGATAATCCATACTTTTCCAGACGCTATCGGTGTAGACTATTCCCCTGCGTGAATGTGTAACGGTCGGTGGCGCGGGCTGGCAAGCGGGGATACAGGCCAACACCATGACCAAGGTGGAAAATTCCAGGCGCGTGGTGGTGGTCGACGATCACGCCATCGTCCGAGAGGCCGTCAGCGGCACGATCGCCATGCAGGCGGGCTATGAGCTCGCCGGCTCTGCCGAGGACGGCGAGAGCGCCATTGTCCTTCTCCTGGAACAACAGCCCGATATCGCCGTCGTGGATTTCGCCCTGCCGGACATGACGGGTCTGGAAGTGATCGAACGCGTGCGCGAAGCCGGTTCGCACACGCGCTTCCTGTTGCTGACGGGATCCCACATGGACGAGCGCGAGCGCGCGGCCCTGGCCGCCGTCGCGGACGGTTTCATGCACAAGGAGGCGGGGCGGGACAGCCTGCTGGCCGCGATCGATGCCGTGGCGGAGGCGCCGCCGCACCGGACCCCGAAACGTCAGCCCGATGCTGACGAGGAGGAGGGCGGCGTGCTCAAGGCCGGAAGCCTCACCGTGCGCGAGCGGGACGTCCTGCGCGAGATCGCGCGGGGACATTCCGTCGACACGATTGCGGACAATCTGGCGGTCCGTGTCTCCACCGTCCGCAAACACCGCGAGAACATCATGGCCAAGCTCGGGCTCAATTCCACGGCCCAGCTGGTGCGCGCCGCCATGCAGATCGGTCAGTACTGACCCTCGCGCCGGGGCAGGACCCGGCTGTCCCGGACGATAAAGGCGGGCCGGTCCTCGTCCGCGACGTGATGCGTGACGCGGATCGTGTCTGCGGAAATGTCGAGCACGTTGAAGCCGGCCGGCTCGCCGCGCGTGCGGCGCGAGAATGTCGTGCCTGCGCCGACGAACCAGCAGGTGTGCGACGGGCCCTCGGCAGGCAGGGCGAAGGTCTCGTGCAGATGGCCGGTCAGAACCAGGTCGCAATGTTCGGCAATCGTGGTGACCGATGTGCCAGCCCGGGCGGTGCGGGCGCGGCCGCGGTTTCCACCCGGTGCCAGGATGGGGTGATGGCAGGTGAGCACCCGGAGATCGGCATCGCGCTCCGCCAGCAGGTCGAGCGCGCGGCCCAGGCTGGGCCGGCCGATGCGGCCCAGCGACCAGTCCGGCTGCCACTGCGCCCGCCGGGCGGTCCGCAGGCCCTCGATATGCAGTGCCCCGTCTTCCAGGCTGGATGCCATGTGCCGGCCCACCGAGCGTTCATAGCGCCGCCAGGGCGTCGTGAAACGCCTGTGCAGGGCGCGCGAGGGCACATCATGATTGCCGGGAATGCCGACAACCGGCGGGTCGAGACGGCCAAGGAAGCGGGCGGCAGCGTCGAACTCGCTCTTGCGGCCGCTCTGGGTGAAGTCCCCGGCGGCAATGACGGCATCGGGCCGGGAGGCGTTGCACAGGTCGACAAAGGCATCGACCAGATGTCTGTCCTCGGTACCGAAATGAAGGTCGGCGATCTGGAAAAGCTTGGTCATTCTGTCCAGTTCAGGAAGCGGATAGGGGTGTCGGAGCGCGAGATGGTGAGGTTGCGCGGCATGAAGACGGGTTCACCGTCGAGCATCAGGGCCAGCGGCTTGCGGGAGCGGGCCTCGATGCAGGCTGTCCGGCCGCTGACGCCCGGCCGCTCGCCATCATGGATGTCGGTCAGCAGGGTCAGGCCGGCCCAGGCGACATCGCCGATATTGCGCCAGTGAACGGCCACATAGGCCATGTCCCCGGCTTCACCGTCGAGGTCGACATAGATGCCGCTGGCGCGCTTGCGGTCGCGGTCGTCCCCGTCCAGCCAGTACCGGATACGGGGTTTGAAGGCGTGGCGGGCTGCCGCCGCGATGCGGCGCGACAGGGAGGGCAGGGGCGGAACACCGTCTGCCTCGCGCACCATTTCGCGGGCCCGGGCGACCGTTGACGGGAAGCCCAGTGCGGCGGCGACCAGGAAAATCTCCTCTCCGGCCAGCCCGGGCCGGAACGGCTTGACCTGCGTGTCGCCGACCGTGTCGAGCATCTCGCTGGCGCTGCGGTGGCCGTAGAGCCGGTGGACCAGCATGTTGGCCGTGCCCAGCGGCAGCGGCAGCAGCGGACATTTCGCGCCATTGCGGTGCGCCATGCAGGCGACCGCCTGGATCGTGCCGTCACCGCCGGCGATGGCAATCCCGTCGAAACCCTGTGTGTCCGCATCGCGGATACGGGCCTCGATATCGTCCTCGCCGAACTCCCAGACCGTGTCGATCGCCGGGTGTGCTGTCAGTTCTTCGGCCAGTGCATCGGTATCGCCGCGCACGAAACGCCCCGAGGTCCGGTTAATCACCAGTGCCAGCTTCGCCATCTACGTCCTCCTCAACAGGTAACGCAGATATGGGGCGAGCGTTCCCGCACACTGCAGGTTGCAGGCGTTACTGGCGATGCGATGACCGTGCAGACCTCTCCCCCAACGCGGACAGAGGTCCCGGCTGCCCGGTCAGTTCGGAACGGCCACGCCGGGCAGTTCGGTAAAGGGTTCGATGCCGAATTCCGGATAGATTTCGGTCGGGTAGTAGAAGGTGCCATCGGACGAGACGAGCGAGATCGTCTTGATGTCGGCGAGGTCCTCGACCGGGTTTCCGGGCACCAGGAAGAAGTCGGCCCGCATGCCCGGCGCGATCGAGCCGAGCCGGTCGGCAACACCCAGATAGTCGGCCATGCCATGGCTCGCCCAGGCCAGGATCTCGGCCGGGCTCATGCCGGCTGACTGGTACAGTTCCAGCTCGCGATGATAGGCGAAGGCGCCGCCCAGATCAGTACCGGGCACCATGAAGATGCCGCGCTCGTGCATCATGCGGATGGTTTCCTGGACCTGGTCGAAGGCGCCGGCGTAATTGACGTCGTCCTCGGGCGTCGCGATATCGGCCCAGGCGCTGCGCGCCGAGCGCTGAACGCCCACCGGCATATGGTCGATATAGTCCACCGTGCCCGGCGAGACCTGGCCATTGCGCGACAACAGCAGGGCTTCGTGGATGGCCAGGGTGGGATCGATCGCCACACCGCGCTCCGCCATCGCATCCAGCGTCGACTGCACCGGCGCGCTCTGCAGGTCGAGGGCGGGCAAGCGGCGCAGGGCCGTCAGGCGCAGCAGGGTGCGGGTATCCTCGCCGTCCTCCAGCACCCAGCCCAGCATGAGCTGGTTGATATGGGTCAGCTCGTCATAGCCGGCCGCGATCATGGCGTCGGCATTGGTGAAGGCCGGGACGTGACCGGAGACGCGCAGCCCGTTGGCGTGCGCCGTCTCGATCATCGCCGGCACCCAGTCCGGATTGATGGAGTTGTAGATCTTGATCTGGATGAAATCGCCGGCCTCGGCATAGGTCTCGACGGCGGCGACGGCTTCCGCCTCGCTCTCGACGATGATGCCGTTGTTGGAGTTGTACTGGCTGCGGCCTTCGATGAAGCCGGACCGGAAGATGCGCGGGCCCGCAATCTCGCCGGTCCGGATGCGCTCGATCAGTTCGCCCAGGACTTCATTGTCATTGCCCATATCGCGGATCGAGGTGACGCCGGCAGCGATGTTGAGGATCGCGTCGTCCTCGCCGACATGGCCGTGCATCTCGAACAGGCCGGGCACCAGCGTGCCGCCATTGCCGTCGATGATCACTTCGCTGTCGACAGGCTCGGCATCGAGCGGTTCGATGGCGGCAATCGTGTCATCGACCACCACGACGGAGACCGGCTCGCCCAGGGTCGCGTTCACCGAGTCGAAGACCCGCACATTGCGGATCCGCACGGGCGCGCCGTAATTGTGGGCGTAGCGCGTCTGCATGTCTTCATAGCGCCGGGCGCCATATTCGGTGGCCCGTTCGCGCAGGCGTTCGTCCTCGCCTTCAAAACCCTCGGCGAGCACCGAGAAACGCGGGCTGATGACGCCGAAGAAGGCCCGGCCATCCATCAGGAAATAGGTCGGGTCGAGCGAGGTGCCGGACAGGGCATAGCTGGTCACCGTGCGCATATCCGTGCCGTCGGAGACATCCAGCCTTTCCATTTCGGCCAGGCGCAGCGTGCCGCCGGGGATGGCCGGCAGCGACATGTCCTCGCTGTCCATCAGGGCGCGGGCAGCGATGGCGAGCCAGTAGGGGCTGGCATTCTGGGGTACGTAGAAGGCCGGTTCCGCCGGGATCGCCTGGTCGGACCCGGTCGTGTCGGTCCAGCGGGCCTCGCTGTCGGCATATTCGAAGCTCTCATCGACCGGATTGCCGAAGGTCGTGGCGCCCTCGATCGTCCAGTTCAGCGGCATGCCGGCGCCGTCCAGCGTGATCTCTTCGGCCAGCGTCGGGCCGCGGCCATTATTGCGGTACTCATAGTCCAGCGAATAGCTGTCGCCGGACGGGGTGACTTCCAGCGCGCCGATCGCCGTTCCGCCGACCATGACGGTGAAGCGGGTGGCTTCGGCGGTCTGCGCGGCCGTTCCGGCTGTCTCTGTCGTCGCGGTCTCGGTGTCCGATGCCGGGCTGCAGGCAAACAGCGCTGCAGCGAACAGGACCGGCAGCGCCGGCCGAAGTGTCAGTGTCATGGCTTTCCCCGAATGTCTCTTTCCCATCCGGGTTAGCACCGAAAGCCGGGCCTGTCTGCTACCGGCGTGTGGACAATGAAGAACCGCCTGTGCGCGGCCATGGCCCGCAGCACAGGCGGTCGGGACGCCGCAGTGGAGGGATTCCGCGCGGCGTCCGGCTGGCCCGCGCGGTCAGTGACGATCCGCGCTCGCGAGTTGCACCGCGCGATCATTGCGGTGCAGGGCCAGAAGGCGGGGGTCGCCAAGGGCGGAGACGACGCGATCGAGCTCGGCATGGTGACAGTTGTCCGCAGCGCGGACGCGCGGCAGCGACATGCGGCGTGTCGAGTCGCAGGCGGCGGCGACTTCACGCTCAAGGCGGCGCAGGACCGCGCGGCGGCCGGCATCCGTGCTCAGCTCATAGTTCTGGACGACATAGTCCCGGCCGGCCTGGCCGCGCTCGGACTGTTGGGCCTGTAGCGCCGTGCCGGAGAGCAGGATGGCGGCGAGGGCGAGGCTGGTTGTGCGGATCATCACGATCTCCCGTGTCTGGTGATGCCGGGACATTTCGCCGGATTGCGGCTGTCGGGTCCTGACGCTTTGCCGACGGAAACAACCTTCGCGATCACGGTTGGAGAAAACTTCGCTCCTGAAAGGGTTTGGGGGCAAAAAAAGTTGTACCGATCTGCGGCTCGGGAGGTTTTCGTCAGGTTTTTTGATCCGATCGGCCCTAGCTCTTGCGCCGTTCCTGGACAAATCTGTCGGCTCGACGCGAGAATTCGGAAGGTGGGGGATGACCGAGCGGCCTGCGCCGATACATGTGCCGTTCCGGCTGGGCGGGATTCTGGTGGATCCCGGCCGTGGCACACTGACCCGCGGCGAGATGAACCGCCGGGTGGAACCCCGCGTGATGGACGTGCTGTGCACACTGGCCGCGCGCGCCGGCGAAGGGGTTCGCCGCGAGGCCCTGCTCGACACCGTCTGGGGCGATATCATCGGTAATGACGAAGCCCTGACGCGAGCGGTCTCGCGCCTGCGCTCGGAGTTGCGGGCTTTCGGCAGCGATGCCCTGGTCGAGACCCTGCCCAAGCGCGGCTATCGCCTGACCTGCGCGGTGGTGGAACTGGAGCCGCGGCGCGAAACGCCGCAGCCTGCCCGCCCTGGCCAGTCAAGCTCCGGACCGTCACGCTTCGGCCGGGGCTGGGTATGGGGCGCAGGCGCAGTCGCGGGCCTGACCGTATTCGCTGCCCTTTTCCTCGCCTGGCCGAGGCCGGGGCTGATCGAGGGTGCCGTCGCGCTGCGCTTCGACATGCCGGGCGAAACGGGGCATGAGCTCGACCGGGCCTTCCGGGCGCTGAATGTCGATCGCGCCGTATTCGCAGTCACGCCGGCGCGGTCGGAGTTTGTGGCGTCGGTCGTGTCTGCAGGCGAGGCCGCGAATGCCGACCGGGCCGGGCCGCTGAGCGTAAATCTGACGGACCGGCAGAGCGGAGCGGTACTGCTGACCCAGCCGTTCGAGCGGGATGGCCGGGCGGCCACCGATCTGGTTCGTCATATCGCCATGGTGCTGACCGCCGATCTGCGCTGCCTGAGCGAATTGCGCAGCCTTGCCGAGCCCGGAATCGCTGCGGATACAGGAGTTGTCAGCCAGTTCCTTGCCCTGTGTGCCCTGGTGCGAACGGGCGGACAGATTGTCCAGCCGCTAACACTGACAGCGGACCTGCTGGAACAATACCCGGACAGCGCCTTCATGCATGGCCTGCATGCCGTGGCGCTGATGTCGCGTCCCGAGCAGCATTTCTTTGCCCAGGCGGATTCGCGCGCCGGGCAGGTCGCAGAGGCGGCGAACGGGTTGATCGATACTGCGCGCAGGCTTGATCCCGATGCCCCTGTCCTGGCCTACGCCGAAGCACTGGCCTCGGTGTATGGCAGCAGCCGCGAGCAGCAGGTCGCGGTGTTCGCGACACTGCCCCGTTCCAGCTGGCTCGGCCTGCAGGTCCAGAACCGCTATTTCGATATCCTGCGGCAGACCGGGCAGGAGCTCGAGGCCTTCAGGCTGGCCGAGGACCTCGAAGCGATCTGGCCGGTACACTTCCAGACTTCGACCTTCATGGCTCTGGCTCTTGTCCAGCGCGGGCTGGCTTCCGAGGCGGTTGCCTTCATCGAGCAGAAAAGCCGCCTGTTTCCCGACGCCCGCCGTTTGCAGGGGCTCGCCATGGTCGCCCAGCTGCACTATGGCGAGCCGGAGGCCGCGGTGGAGATCGTTCGGGCCGTGTTGCCGCCGGAGGCACATCCGTGTGCCCTGGCATACCTGTCAGCCCGGCGGGACGGTGTTCCCGTTGCCGAGCGCGTCGATCTGGACGGATGCGACAATATCGACACCACACAGGTCGCACGCATGCACGCCGTCACGCAGGACTGGGCGCAGGCGATGGAGAATATCGCGCTGTTCGATCCGCGTGCGGCCCAGCTCGCCGTGGTCCTGCACTATCCCGAGTTCGATCCGTTGTGGACCGGGGCCGCGATGTGGGAGCGGGCGGACGCGTTCGGTCTGGTCGATTTCTGGCAGGCGACCGGCACACGTCCGGATGTGTGCCGGCGGCCGAACATGGTCACGGTCTGCGAGCGCGAGATCGTCTCCCGCATTGCGCGTTGATCCGGCCGTTACTCGCTGTCGCCTGGCGCCGGAAACACCGTGATCCCGTCGCGCGCGAGACCGGCTGTCCAGAGCTCACCATGCCAGACGAGGGCGGTCGTGATGCCGTCGGCGCCATCGTCCGGACCGCGCAAGGCAAACGCCGGGCGTCCGTCCGTGTCGACGGCGATGGCCATGGGCGGACGCGCGGGCAGGGGCGGCGGACCGGCCAGCTGGATCCAGCGCCAGGCCAGGCGTTTGACAAAGGGGCGCGGGTGCAGGGCTTCCAGGTCCATGGCGCGGGGGGATGGCATGGCGGCCCAGACCAGTCCGCTCTCGCGGTCGAATTCCAGATTGTCCGGATAGCCCGGCAGGCCCTCGATCAGGACCGACATCTCTGCGGTATCCGGATCGAGCTGCCAGATACGGCCGGTCCAGGTCTCGTTTAGATAGACCAGGCCAGTCTCGGGGTCATGATCGACACCATTGATGAAGCCGAGGCCGGTGGCCAGTTCCTCATAGGCGCCGGAACCGGTGACCAGCAGGACGCGGCCGGTCTGGTCGCCCTCGAAGAAGGACGCCATGTGGTCGCCATAGCCGTGACGCAGCGAGGCGTCGGTCATCACGATCCGCCCGTCTTCCAGCACGGTGAGATCGTCGGGAAAGACCAGCGGGCCGTCCGGCGCCGGCGCCAGCCAGGTCTGCCAGCCGCCCTCGGTCTGGCGCAACAGGCCCAGCCGCGCATCGGCGACGAACAGCGTGCCGTCGGGCCCAAAGGCCAGACCGAGCGGGCGTCCGCCGGTCTCGGCTACCATTTCCCAGTCGCCGGAAGGGCCGCGCGCCATGATCCGCCCGTCGGCGAGGCTGGTATAGAGACGGCCGTCCGGACCGGGCTCCAGATCCTCCGCGCCATGCAGGTCCTCGCGCTCCTGGCGCAGGGGCGCTGTCTCGGTCTCGAACCGGGCCGCAAGCGCCGGATCGGGCAGGGGCGGCTCGAAATGCATCGCATTGAGCGAGCCCGGCCCCCAGGCGGCCAGGCCAAGTATGGCGGCCAGTATGGCTGCAATGATGATGACAAAGCGCATGCGCCCCTCCCGTTTTGCCGGAGAATATCCGCCAAGCCCGGGGGCAGGGAAGATGCGATGACTATTTAAGCGTGCCGGTCGTGTAGAGACGGACTTTCAGTCCACCATGATCGACCGGCCGGCCGGGTGGGCCGAAAGGCAGGCGTGTGGCGCGTGCCAGTGCGGAATCCGTCGTGATCAGTCCGATCCGCCAGCCCGCAAAGCGGCTGCGCAGGACCTGGCCGAGCGTGCCGTGCAGGGTCACCAGCGCCGCCTTCTTGCCGATGCGGCCGCCATAGGGCGGATTGACAATCACCAGACCGGGCGGACCGTCGGGGCGTTGCAGGTCGGCGACCGGGCATTGAGAGAAGTCCGTCCAGCCAGCAACCCCGGCGCGGGCGGCGTTGGCGGTGGCCATGCGGATCGCACCGGCATCGCGGTCGGAACCGGAAAAGCGCAAGCCGCCGGGCGGGGATGCCGCGGCCAGGGCCTGCGATTTCATTGTGTCCCACGCTGCAGGGTCGAACGAGGCCAGTTGCTCGAAGGCAAAGTCGCGCGAGCGTCCTGCGGGCAGGCCGGCCGCGATCTCGGCGGCCTCGATCACGAAAGTGCCCGAGCCGCACATCGGATCGAGTACGGGCTCGCGGCCGTCATAGCCGCATTCGCGCAGGAAGAGGGCGGCCAGGGTCTCGCGCATCGGCGCCTTGGCGACCGCTTCCTTCTGGCCGCGGCGGTGCAGGAGTTCGCCGGAGGTGTCGACGCTGAGCGTGCAGACATTGTCCTCGATGCGCACCCGCACGCAGACCGGTGCCGTGTCCTCGACCGTTGCGCCGAAGCTTTCGCGCAGCGCGGTCTCGACCCGCTGGGCGGCCGCACCGGCATGATAGATTTTCGAACGGCGGCAGCTCGCCTCGACGCGCACCGGCACGTCCTTGCGCAGGACCCGGCCCCAGTCGAACTTGCGCGACAGCTTGTCCAGCTGCGCCAGGTGGACGACACGAAAAGCCCCGATGCGGGCCAGGATGCGGCTGGCACCGCGCACGACGAGATTGGCCCGCCAGACATCCGGCCATCCGCCTTCGATAACCACTCCGCCTGGTGAGGCCGACACGCCGGAAAAGCCGTGTGCGTCCAGCTCGGATGCCAGGGCGGTTTCCAGACCGGGAGCGGTTGCCAGGAAAATCTCGAATGTGTCGTCCGTGCTCATGTCCTCTGTTTAGCGGCGTTCGGGGGCAGGCGCGACGCTGCCGTGCGGTGGACGCGGAACCGGAACCTCCTGACACCGTTGTGACCGGACAGACCGGACAAGGCCCGGTTTGCGGGAGGTTGCGGTTGCACGCCGCGACCTCACCTGCTTGTGTAGACCGATCCCGGCATCGCGGCCTGCAAGGGGGTGGATATCCCTCCGGCGCTCCGCTATGCGGACGCAACGAGCGCGACGGAGCAGGCGATGGCTCACGACATCTCCGAGACGATCGAAGACCGTATCCAGGCTCTCCGGCCAGGTCGTGGCGAGACCGGTGAACCGGCCGGTTCCTTGAAGGCCGGGAGTGCGGTTGACCGGTTTGCCCGTGTCCGCGGACGGACCGTGGCGCTCGCCGCACCGCTCAGCGATGCCGATGCGACGGTGCAGTCGATGCCCGATGCCAGTCCGGCGAAATGGCATCTGGCGCATACAAGCTGGTTCTTCGAGGAGTTCGTGATTGCCCCGGAGCGCGGTGAGGCGGCCCGTTTCGACGCCGACTACGCTTTCCTGTTCAATTCCTATTACGACGCGGTCGGCGACCGGCATGCCCGGCCGCATCGCGGCATGCTGACCCGCCCCACGCTGGAGGCGGTGTTCGACTATCGCCGGCACGTCGACCGGCACATGCACGCACTCCTCTCGGACGGCAATGCCCGCGCGCTTGCCATGCTGGAACTGGGCCTGGCCCATGAGGAACAGCATCAGGAACTCTTCCTGACCGACATTCTCCACCTGTTCGCCCAGAACCCGCTGAAGCCGGTTTATGCGGCCGATGCGCCGCAGCCGCAGCCTGTCGCGGGCGAGGCGCAGTGGGTGGCGTTCGAGGGCGGGCTGGCCGCCATCGGCAGCGATCCGGACGGTTTCCACTATGATTGCGAAGGGCCGGTGCACGAGGCCCGGCTCTACCCGTTCGAACTGGCCAGCCGCGTCGTGACCAATCGCGAATGGCTCGAATTCATCGCCGATGGCGGCTATGCGCGCCCGGCCTTCTGGATGTCGGACGGGTTTGCGCAATGCCAGGCCGAAGGCTGGCAGGCACCGCTTTACTGGTTCTCCACGCCGGACGGCTGGCACACGATGACCCTGCGCGGCGCGCAGCCGGTCGATCCCGATGCGCCGGTCTGTCATGTCTCCCAATACGAGGCCGACGCCTTCGCCCGCTGGGCCGGGGGCCGTCTGCCGACCGAGCAGGAATGGGAGCATGCCGCCCGCACGGCAAAGCCGGGCGCGCTGCACGGGCTTTACACGGATGTCTGGGAATGGACGTCCAGCGCTTTTGCCGCCTATCCGGGCTATTGCCCGCCGGACGGCGCGATCGGCGAGTACAATGGCAAATTCATGAGCGGCACGATGGTGCTGCGCGGCGCCTCCTGCGCCACGGCCGAAGGCCATGCGCGTCCCGGCTACCGCAATTTCTTTCATCCGGCGAAACGCTGGCAATTCACGGGGCTCCGGCTGGCACGCGACACACGCTGACGCGGCGGCCCATCCTGTCTTCTCTATCCACCCAGACCACCCCAAGCGGAGAAATCATGCTGGACGATGTTCTCGAAGGCCTTGCCGGCCGCCAGAAAACGCTGCCCTCGCGCCTGCTCTACGATGCGCGCGGCTCGGATCTGTTCGAGGACATCACGGCGCTACCGGAATACTATCCCACACGCACCGAGACCGCGATCCTCACCGCCGCCGCGCCGGACCTGTCGCGGCGGATCGGCGAGGGGGCCGTTCTGGTCGAATACGGTGCCGGGGCGTCGGTGAAGACGCGGATCCTGCTCGACGCCCTTGAGGCGCTGGCCGGCTATGTGCCGATCGACGTGTCCGAAGACATGCTGGCCAAGACCAAGCCGCTTCTGCAGCAGGACTATCCCGAACTGCCCATCCATCCTGTCGTCGGCAATTTTCTGGTCCCGCCCCCGCTGCCGGATATCGACCCGCGGGCGCGCCGGGTCGGCTTCTTTCCCGGCTCCACCATCGGCAATCTCGACGATGCCGATATCGAGACCTTCCTGGCCGGTGCCGCCGAGGAGCTGGGTCCGGACGGGCTTCTGGTGCTTGGCGTCGATCTGAAGAAGAGCCCGGATATCCTGATCCCGGCCTATGACGACGCCCAGGGCGTGACCGCGGACTTCAACCGCAATCTCCTCGTGCGGATCAATCGCGAGCTGGGCGCCGACTTCGATCTCGACGCCTTCCGGCATGAAGCCCGCTGGAACGAGGCCGACAGCCGGATGGAGATGCATCTTGTCAGCCTCGCCGACCAGAGCGTGACGATCGGCGGCAAGCGTTTCGACTTCGCCGCCGGCGAAACCATCCACACGGAAAACTCCCGCAAGTTCGACACCGCACAGATCGAGCGTCTGCTGGCAGCAAGCCCGTGGCGCGTTGCCGAGAATTATCGCGATGCGAGTGATCTCTTCTCGGTGCTGCTGCTCGCCCGCAAATAGCGCGGTGGCGCCCCCACCGGATCTGCCCTGATCCGCACGGGAGCGCGGCCTGTCTGCTCGTCTGGGCGGTCAGTCCGTGTCCTGCTGTCCGGTCTCCATGGCGCTCAACTGCTCCCTGGGAAAGCGGCGGCCATCAAGGATGATCTCGACCAGCCCGTCATCGAACACGTCGAGGCTTCGCAGCGGATTGTGTTCGAGCACGAGGAGGTTGGCGCGCAGGCCCGGCTGGATACGTCCCACCTCGCCGGCCAGTCCGAAACGCTCGGCATTGAGGATCGTCGCAGAGCGCAGGACGGACGCCGGGCTCATGCCCATGGCCACCATTTGTTGCATTTCCCAATAGCCATTCAGACCGGGCGGGTTGGTCCAGGTCGGGCTCGAAGGGGTGTCGGACGCGAACAATCGCTCGATCCCGCGCGCCTCGAGGCCCTCATTCAGGCGCACCAATCGTTCGAGTGCGCGGCGCGATGTCTCGGCGGGCTCCCCGGATGGGGCCTCGCCGAGAAAATAGGCCACGATTTCGGGATGCTCCGCGATCCGGGTCTCCAGTTCTTCCTGGAACCAGCCGCCCTGCGGGCTGGCATACCAGGCCAGCAGACCTCCGGGCAGCGTGTGCGCCATGCTCGCCTCGGCGAGAAGTTCCGGCCGATAGAGATCGATTTCCCCGCCGATCACGCGCGTGGTGAGCTGGATGGATGCGCCTCCGGCAGCAAGGCGATCGAGGAGTGCGGCAATGCGGGCAGGCAGCGCGGCGCCCGCATCGGTGCCGGCGCCGTTCTCGTCGTCCCAATGCCATAGCCCGTGGGCGAGAACCGGAAAACCGGCAGCCTCGGCCGCTTCCCAGGACGCGAGGCTGTTGGCGTGGATCAACGGCACCAGCCCGGCGGTTTCGGCCGCTTCGACAGCGCGGCGCAGCGTCTGTGAATCCGCCGTATTGAAGTCGAACAGCCCGGCAAACCCCGGCTCATGGTAGAGCTTGACGCAGATCGCGTCCGTATCGAAACGGACACGCTCGATCACGGCCTCCGGCGTATGCGCCCCGGCATCGAAGTCCGCGGGGAGGCGATCCAAACGGTCGGGATCGACGATATGATAGGGATCGTCATAGCGCGCAGGGTCCGGATTGAAGGCCATGCCGTAGCCGTCGGTATAGGGCGCGCCCTGACAGGCGAGAAGCCAGGGTGCGGCCTCGCGAGCGTTCCAGCGGCGGACCGTGGTGTCATCCTGATTGAGGTCGATCAGCGTTGTGAAACCCCAATACAGATAGCTGCGCGGCTCCTGCTCGCGATAGGCCAGAACCAGATCGCGATGGGCGGCGATCTGGT